>JAFKKW010000270.1 GCA_017304275.1 Hyphomicrobiales bacterium
CCGCGCGGCGCCGGCATCGCCGAGCGCGACGGCGTCATGGACCGGGTCGACATCATCAACGGCACGCTGGCCAAGGGCTTCGGTGTGATGGGCGGCTATGTCGCCGGCACTCGGGATCTTTGCGATGCAATCCGCTCGTTCGCGCCGGGGTTCATTTTCACCACGTCGCTCGCTCCTGCGATCGCGGCCGGGGCGCTGGCCAGCATCCGGCATCTGAAGAGCAGCCCGCTCGAGCGGGCGCGCCATCAGGAGCGGGTCCGCGCGCTCAAGACGCGCCTCGTGGGGGCCGGGCTGCCGGTGTTCCAGAACCAGAGCCACATCGTTCCGGTGCTGATCGGCGATCCCGTCCACTGCAAGGACGTGACCGACCGCCTGCTCGAGCATCACGGAATCTATGTGCAGCCCATCAATTACCCGACCGTACCGCGCGGCACCGAGCGTATCCGCCTGACGCCCGGCCCGTATCACACGGACGCGCAGATGGATGCACTGACCGCGGCGCTGGGCGAGCTTTGGGCGGCGTGCCCGGCTGCCGCCGGACGTACGGGCAAGCTCGCGGCCGAGTAGTCCTTCGGCTCCATCCGACGCTCCTCCCTACCCATGTTGCACCGCACGCCCACCCATTTGGGTGCGACGCGACTTCCCTGTTGTGATCGGCTGTCGCATGATATGGGCATGCGCTTCGCGCCCCGTCCGGCGCAAGCCTCTGTGCCGTCCCATCGGGGGGATAGCGCGCGGGCACTTATCCAATAAACGATTCCATCCAGCGCTTTCCCGCAAGATTCAAGCCGACACCACGAGGAAACGTCATGTCGAATACCGCACGCTTCTTTAAATCCCATATTGCCGAGACCGATCCCGAAGTTGCGTCGGCGATCGACAAGGAGCTCGGGCGTCAGCAGCACGAGATCGAGCTGATCGCCTCCGAGAACATCGTGTCGCAAGCCGTGCTCGATGCCGCGGGCAGCGTGCTGACCAACAAGTATGCCGAGGGATATCCGGGCAAGCGCTACTACGGCGGCTGCCAGTACGTGGACATCGTCGAGAACCTCGCCATCGACCGCGCCAAGAAGATCTTCGGCTGCGGCTTCGCCAACGTGCAGCCGAACTCGGGCTCGCAGGCCAACCAGGGCGTGTTCAACGCGCTCGCCAAGCCGGGCGACACGATCCTCGGCCTCAACCTTGCCCACGGCGGCCATCTCACGCACGGCGCGACCGTGAACCAGTCCGGCAAGTGGTTCCGTGCGGTGCATTACCAGGTCGAGCCCGATACGCATCGCGTCGACATGAACAAGGTGCGCGAGATCGCCAAGACGGAGAAGCCGCGCATCATCATCGCAGGCGGCTCGGCCTATCCGCGCCAGTTCGATTTCGCGGCATTCCGCTCGATCGCGGATGAGGTCGGCGCGCATCTGATGGTCGACATGGCGCACTTCGCGGGCCTCGTTGCGGCCGGCGAGCATCCCTCGCCGTTCCCGCATGCGCATGTCGTCACCACGACGACGCACAAGACGCTGCGCGGTCCGCGTGGCGGCATGATCCTCACCAACGACGAGGACATCGCCAAGAAGGTCAACTCGGCGATCTTCCCGGGCATCCAGGGTGGTCCGCTCATGCACGTCATCGCCGGCAAGGCGGTGGCGTTCGGCGAGATCCTGACGCCGGAGTTCAAGGCTTACGCCAAGCAGGTGATCGTCAACGCAAAGGCGATGGGCGAGGTACTCGTCAACGCCGGCTTCGCGCTGGTCTCGGGCGGCACCGACACGCATCTCATCCTGCTCGACTTGCGCCCCAAGAAGCTCACGGGCAACATCTCGGAGAAGTCGCTCGGGCGCGCGCACATCACGTGCAACAAGAACGGCGTGCCGTTCGATCCCGAGAAGCCGATGGTCACGTCGGGCATCCGCCTCGGCGCGCCGGCCGGCACGACGCGCGGTTTCGGCGAGGCCGAGTTCCGCGATATCGGCCGCATGATCGCGGAGGTGCTCGAGGGTCTCGCCAAGAACGGCGAAGAGGGCAACGGCGCCGTCGAGGAGAAGATCAAGGCGGAAGCGACCGCGCTCTGCAAGCGCTTCCCGATCTACTGAGCCTCGTGTTTCGGGGACAAGGCGCCCCGGTCAACCAATAGGGTCTGACAGGATCGCGGTCCTGGTCTAGAGCCGTTCCGGTTTTGTTGGAATCGAGAAACGGCTCTAGGTTTTTTGGCCGTGCTTGTTATCGGAAAACCGGTTCCCACTTTTCCGGAAGCACTCTAAGACAAGGCGCCGGAGCGCTCCGCTCCGGCGCCTTTGCATTTTTGGAGACGACACGATGCGCTGCCCCTATTGCTCCTGCGAGGAAACGCAGGTGAAGGACAGCCGCCCCACGGAGGAGAACGCGGCCATCCGCAGGCGACGGGTGTGTCCCGACTGCGGTGGGCGGTTCACGACGTTCGAGCGCGTGCAGTTGCGCGAGCTAGTCGTCGTCAAGCGCAGCGGACGAAAGGTGCCGTTCGATCGCGACAAGCTGCAAAAGTCGGTCGAGGTGGCGTTGCGCAAGCGGCCGATCGAGACGGAACGCATCGACCGCATG
>JAFKKW010000271.1 GCA_017304275.1 Hyphomicrobiales bacterium
ACTGGATGGCCATCGAGAAGGCGCGCGGCATCTCCGTCGCCACCTCCGTCATGACGTTCGAATACGGCGGCGCCGTCTTCAACCTGCTCGACACGCCGGGCCACGAGGACTTCTCGGACGACACCTATCGCACGCTGACTGCCGTCGACTCCGCGATCATGGTCATCGACGCCGCGCGCGGCATCGAGGCCCGTACGAGGAAGCTGTTCGAGATCTGCCGCCTGCGCGACATCCCCATCGTCACCTTCATCAACAAGCTGGACCGCGAGGCCAAGGAGCCGCTCGATCTTCTCGACGAGATCGAGAAGACGCTGGCGCTCGATACGGCGCCGATGGTCTGGCCCGTCGGCCAGGGCCGCGACTTCAAGGGTACCTACGATCTCTATCAGCCTCGCATCCGTCGTCTCGACGAGAACTTCGACGGCACGCCGATCACCGGTCCTGACGATCCGATCTTCTCCGACATCATGGAGCCCGAGAACTATCAGCGCTGGCGCGAGGAGATCGACCTCGTGGCGGAAGCCTGCGGCAAGTTCGATCTCGAGAAGTTCCAGCATGGCGCACTGACGCCGGTCTACTTCGGCTCGGCATTGAAGAACTTCGGCGTGCGCGACGTGCTAGACGCACTCAAGACGTACGCGCCGCCGCCGCGCACGCAGCACGCCGCCACCCGCGATATCAGCGCCAGCGAACCGGCCATGACCGGCATCGTCTTCAAGATCCAGGCGAACATGGACCCGAACCACCGCGACCGCATCGCCTTCATGCGCGTCTGCTCGGGCAAGCTCTCGCGCGGCATGAAGGTGAAGCACGTGCGCTCGGGCAAGACCATGGCGCTCTCCGCGCCGCAGTTCTTCTTCGCCCAGGACCGCTCGATCGCCGAGGAAGCCTACGCCGGCGACGTGGTCGGCATCCCCAACCGCGGCACGCTGCGCATCGGCGACGCGCTGACCGAGGGCGAGGACATCACGTTCCTCGGCATTCCGAGCTTCGCTCCCGAGATCCTGCGCCGCATCCGTCTCGAGGACGCCATCAAGGCCAAGAAGCTCAAGGACGCCATTCGCGAGATGGCCGAGGAAGGCGTGGTGCAGGTGTTCTCGCCCATCGACGGCACCCAGCCCATCGTTGGCGTGATCGGCGCGCTGCAACTCGACGTGCTGGCCGACCGGCTCGTTCACGAATACGGCTTGAAGACGGACTTCGACCCGGCGCCCTGCGATGCCGTGCGCTGGATTCGCGCGAAAGACCCGGCAGCGCTGAAACGCTTCGTCGACTCAAACCGCTCGACCGTCGCCACCGACCTCGACGGCGACTACGTCTATCTTCCCGCCTCGATCTTCAACCTGAACTACAACGCCGGCAAAAACCCCGACATCGAGTTCCTCGAGATCAAGACATAGCGTCCGGCCGACCGTCGCGGGCCGTCAGACGAGGGGCAGGCGCTGCTTCGATTACGCCGGGAAGGCGACCGGACGCTGCGGCGAGAGTTGCTCGGGCACGACGGCGACGCCCGTCTCGGGATCGGTCTCGATCCGGCGTCCGAGATCGGCGACCCACTGCCCGACGCGCGCGAAGGCGGGGTCGTGCAGGAACGCCCCAGTCGGCATGAAGCCCTCCGCCTGGCTGATGGCGAGCGCAACGATCTTCCGGAAAGCGACGACGTCGAAATAGCAGGTGTGCACCAGCTCCTTCCACGATAGGTAGTTGGTGATCAGGCCGCCCTTGTTGTCATCCTCCGAGAACGCGAGCGTGCTGATGGCATTACGGAACTTGGCGAGCGACTGTGACGCCATGGTATTGCTGTGGTTCGTGATCTCGTCGCCGACCTCGTCCGGCAAGATACAGGTCACCGGCTCGAGCCACGAGGGACCATAGTCCGCCCCGAGCACGACCTCGCCCTCGGTGTCGTTGCCGAAGGTCGACCGCTTCATTTCCGACAGCGTCAGATAGTTGAGCCCGCGGCTCAGCAGCGCACTGACGTAGGAGGCGATGAACTCGATGATGGCGAGAACGCCGAGCGCAATGACCGCAAACACCAGCGGCACGAGAACGACCGGAACCAGCAGGCGCAACACGTTGCCGATCGCGCCGGCGAATAGCCCGTCGTCGACGACGGCGCTGGACAATTCGTCGGTCACCACATGGAACAGCAGCTTGCTGTTCAATGCATAGTCGTGACCACCGCCGCAGAGGCGCCCGCCTTCGCAGGCCTTACCCTCGCGCATCAGGAACCGGCGCTTGAAACGCTGCGCCCGCTCGACGGCGGCGAACTGCGGAAACTGCCGCTCGAGAAGCTGCCGTTTGGCGCGCATCTGCAGACGGATACCGCGCATGCGCTGGCGCGCCTCCTCGGCGGTCGCGGGCTCGAGCCCTCCGCGCTCGGCCGTCTCTCGCGCCGTCCGCATGCGCTCCTGGAGCGCACTGAGGTCCTGGCGCGCCTGCGTTGCGGCCGCGTCGTCGTCGGCGAACTCCTGCACGTCGTACACGCGGTACTGAAGGAAATCCGAGATCGTCAGCATGATGGACGGCGACGTGACGACGAAGAGATACGCCAGCGGCAGCACGAT
>JAFKKW010000272.1 GCA_017304275.1 Hyphomicrobiales bacterium
TTTCTCTGGCCCGCTGCGGACCGCGCCGGGATGTGCCGCGGAAGACGAGGCATCGTCGGACGGGAGGCCGTGCTCTCGGGCGTCCTTGTCGCGCAAGCCGGGGTTGACCCAGCGGTCGGCCGGCAGCAGGCGGCCGCGTACCGTGTTGCCGGAGATCTCGGAGTTGTTGGCGAAGTTGAACAGGAAGCCGTGGTTGAGATCGCCGTCGGAGACGTTGTCGCGCACGATCAGGCGGCTCGAGTACATGATGGCGAAGCCGACGGTGTTGCCGCGCGAGATGTTGCCCGTCACCTCGCCGTCGTTGGTGTACATGTAGTGGACGGCGAAACGGAGATCGCGGAAGCGGTTGCCGTGAAAGACGTTGCCTTTGCTCGCAGTGGCGAAGATGCCGTCGCGGCCGAAGCGGATGTCGTTGTCCTCGACGCGCGCGCCGGGCGCGTTCCAAACCGATACGCCGTTGCCGGCCTCGGCGACGCGGCCCTCCTCGATGCCGATGATGACGTTGCGGCGGGCTACCGAGTCCGCGGCGCCGTGCAGGTAGATGCCGTAGAGATTGCCTTCCAGGCGGTTGTCCTCGACCAAGGCTCCCGTCGCGCTCTGAGCGACGAAGACACCGGCGTCCATGGCATCGAGATCGCGTCCGGAGCCGCGCACGACGAGACCGCGCACCACTGCGTGCGGGGCCGACACCGTCACCACGCTGCCGTGGCCGGGGCCTTCGAGGACGGCGCCGGGCTCGCCCTCGAGGACGGTCTCCCGCGCGATCTCGACCGGCCCCTTGTGCAGGCCGCGGGCGAGGATCACGACATCGCCGATGGCCGCGCGGCCGAGCGCAGCCTGGACGTCGTCGCCCGGCTCGACCCTTACGGAGGCGGCCGCCGCGGTGTTGGGCAACGCGGGGTTGGCGAGGAGGGCGGTCAGAACCGCCCCCCAGGCCGCGCGTGCGCTCCGACGTGCCACGCTCTCACCTCATGCGTTGCGCGGCTCGACCAGCATCCGGCCCTGCATCTCCATGTGCATGGCGTGGCAGAACCAACTGCAGTAGTACCAATGGACGCCGGCCTTATCGGCCGTGAACGTCACGGACGAGGTCTGCTGCGGGCCGATCTCCATGTTGACGCCGTAGTTGACGATGCAGAAGCCGTGCGTCAGATCCTCCACGTCGTCGACGTTGGTGACGCAGACGGTCACCTCGTCGCCCTGCTTGACCGTGAAGCTCGAGAGGCCGAACGCGGGTGCCGACGAGGTCATGTAGACGCGCACCTTGTTGCCGTCGCGGATGACCTTCTCGTCCGTCTCGAGCTTCACGCCGTCGGCTTGTGCCTGTTTCACGGTGTCGGCGAAGAACGGATCGTCGCGTTTCCACACGTGCAGCGGGTTGATCTTGGAGCGGTGCACGATGGTGGCGTCGTGCGGCTCGGCGAACGTGGGGCCGTCGTGGACGATCACCATCTGGTCCCCGGAGATGTCGATCAACTGGTCGTTCTCGGGCTTCAGCGGGCCGACATTGAGGAAGCGGTCCTTGGAGAACTTGTTGAGCGAGATCAGCCATTTTCCATCAGCCTCCTTGGTCTGGCCCATGGAGCTGTGGTTGTGACCGGGCTGATAGTGGACATCGAGCTTCTGCAGGATCGGGTCCACCTTCTCACCCTTGTAGGCACGGATGGCGAGATCGAGGTTCCACTTCACCACCTGGCTGTCGAGGAACAGCGTCGTGAAGCAGTTGCCCTTGCCGTCGTAGGCGGTATGCAGCGGTCCGAGTCCAAGCTCCGGCTCCGCCACTACGACGTCACGCGGCTTGATCTTGTCGTCGAACAGATCCGGCAGCTTGCGCGCATCGAACACGGTGCAGGTCGGCGAGAGCTTGCCGTTGGCGACGAAATGGATGCCATCCGGCGCCGTGTTGATGCCGTGCGGGCTGTTGGCGACCGGGATGTAACGCGTATACGGAGAGCCGTGGCGGCCATCGAGGACCGGGACGCCGCTGATGGTCTGGTAGTCGCCCTTCTTGACCGCTTCCTCGATGCGCTTCAGGTCGAAAATGACGACCCAGTCCTGCTCCTTGGCCATCATCTCGGCCAGGGTGACGCCTTCCTCCGAATTGTAGCAGGTGGACCACGCGTACTTGCCCTGGTAGTCGGCGTCCACGTTGTCGAGGTTGCCGTCGACGCGGATCTGCCAGGCGACCTTCATGGTTTCGCCGTCGAGGGCCGTGAACAGCGACATGTACTGCTTGGGATCGTCGAGGATCTTGCCGTCGTTGGGCACCGGCACGCGGTCCTCGCCGTTGCAGAAGACGTAGCCGGTCTTCGGATACTTCTGCACGCGCAGGCCGTGCACCGTCGACTGGTTCGGCAACTGGATGATCTTGTCGCACTTCATGATGTCGAGACGGATGCGGCAGACGCGCGTGTTGGCCTTGTCGTTGGCGTAGAGGTAGCGCCCGTCGTAGGTGCCGTCGGTGAACGAGGGGTGGGGATGGTGCAGGTCGCCGTTGGTGTAGACGCCGCCGCGCGTCTTCAGGAACTCGCGTGTCTCGGGCGTCAGGCCCTCGGTGAGCACCTTCA
>JAFKKW010000273.1 GCA_017304275.1 Hyphomicrobiales bacterium
GCCTGCATGGTGCGCACGGCGGCGAGGTTCTCGGCGGCGTAGGCGGATGCCTCGGCGAGCGTGTCTTGCGCGTGGCGCGAGAGACGGCGCACCGAGCGGCCATAGCCGATCAGCGGCAGTACGATGAGGGGGATCGCGATCAACACCAGAAGCGAGAGGCTGGGGCTGGTGATGATCATCATCGTCAGCGCGCCAATGAGCATGATCGCATTGCGCAGCGCCTGCGAGATCGCGGAGCCGGCGACGGCCTTGATCTGCGTCGTATCGGCGGTGAGGCGGCTCATCACCTCGCCGGAATGCGTCCGCTCGTAGAAGTCGGGACCGAGGCGCGTGAGGTGTGCAAAAACGTCGGCGCGCAAATCCGCGACCACGCGCTCACCGATCCAGTTGACGAGGTAGAAGCGCGATGCACTCGCCACGGCGAGCACAAGGCCGATGACGATCATCATCATGAAGTACTGATTGATCATCGCGCCGTCGTGGGCGCCGAAGCCGTGATCGATCATGCGGCGCACGGCCGTGGGAATGGCCAGCATGGCCATGGCGGAAACGACGAGCGCTACGGCGGCGGCGGCAAGCTGTGCGGGATGGCGGAGGAGGTAAGGCTTGAGGGCCAGGAGCGGACGCAAGGACGGGCGCGGCGCGGCCGCCTCCTCGTCCGGCACACGCGGGCCGGCACCGGCGGCGACCGGGAGGATGTGCGGATGGTCCTTCGTCACGTCTCGGACTTTCGCATTGGGCGTTTCCCCAGAACGCGTTCGCGCCCTTTTTATTTGCGTTTTCCGAGGACCATGCTCGACATGGATGCCCGGCGTCAACGCCAACCGGCAGCGTTGCGCGGAATGCCGCGCCAGGAAAGCGCTAATCGCGGGGTGGCGGCCTTTGGAGGCGTTAAACCCCTTCTCGCAGCTCGGTTTTTCGACGCTTGTGCAGGCCGGACATCTCGACTATAGAAGCGCATCCAGAAATTCGGGGTCGTGCCGTCGGGCATCCCGCCGCTTTTGGTGCGCTGCGCCATATCTGGCGCGGGTTTGCACTCCGGCCCCTTTTTGAGCAATGAGCACGGCCATGAAGAAAGATTCCGACCTGCATCCCGACTATCACCAGATCACGGTCAAGATGACCGATGGGACGCAGTTCGTCACTTATTCGACCTACGGCAAGGAAGGCGACGAGCTGACGCTCGACATCGACCCGACCTCGCATCCCGCCTGGACTGGCGGCGATCAGCGCCTGATGGACCGTGGCGGCCGTCTGTCGCGCTTCAAGAAGAAGTTCGAAGGCTTCCTCAAGTAAGCCTGCACCGCTTCTCCGCATACGAAAAGGCCCGGCATCGACCGGGCCTTTTTGCTGTTCGTCGCGAGACGTGCAATCGCGTCAGCGGACGGCGGTGCGGCGCATGCCGGTCGCAAATGCCTGTTCCAGCGCGTTGATCTGCGTCGCAACGGGATTGATGCGCGCATCCTCGTCGATCTCGTCCGCCTGGGTGACCATGGCGCGGTCGAGCTGAACGATGCGGTCATGCAACTGGAAGCTGGCGTCGATGAGGTCGCGCAGGCCCTGCGGCAGATCCAGGAAACCCTTGGTGTGAGCCGGGCGGCCGAGCGTCTGCAACTTCACACGCGCGCGCTTGCTCTCGGCTTCCTCGCGCGTGATCTCGCCTTCCTTCAATGCGCGGCGGATCAGCAGCCAGGAGGCCAGCTCGAGAAGGCGCGTCGTGAGGCGCATGCTCTCGGTGGCGTAAAGGACCGTGATCTGACCGGGAAGGCCCTTGCTCTCGCGGCGGCCTTCGCCATCGAGATACGAGGCCGAGCGTTCCACCAGGGCCATGCCCTCGGAGAAAACGCGATCGAATTGCTCAGAGGCTTGGAAACGTTCTCCGAAGGAAACCGTCTCGCCCTTGGCTGCAAACAGATTTTCTACGCTGGAACTGTTGCTCATGACACGCTTTGACACACACACCTACGATTTCATCACCCTACCATTCCTGGATCGTAAGAGGCCAGAGTTAACAGAATTGGCCAAGAAGGAGACAATCCAAAGGAACGATCTTGTCTTTTGATCCTTGCAAGAGCCGCGCCGGAAAAAAATGAGCCGCCTCGCGGCGGCTCAGAAGTCAACAGGGAGGCGTCAAACAGGGTGGCTAGGCACCACCCCAGGATCCAGATGTCTGGATGAGGGGAAGCCTACGCCCCGATCCCTAACGAAGGCTTAACGAATGGCTGTTTCGAGTCGATTTCGCGTTCACGAATGCGGTACGGCACAGCGTAAACGAGCCGGTTCAACACAGGACACCGATCCCTGCGCTCACGCATCCATTTCCATGCGCGAGGCGAGCACCTTGTCGATGCGATTGCCGTCGAGATCGATGACCTCGAAGCGCCAATTGTCGGTCTCGATAACCTCGCCAGTCTTCGGGATGTGCTGAAGATGAGACAAGACGAAGCCGGCTACCGTCGCGTAGCTGCGCTTGGGCGGCAGCACGAGGCCGAAGCGGGCGGCCATTTCGTCGACCGGCATGGAGCCCGCCAGCAGCCATGAGCCGT
>JAFKKW010000274.1 GCA_017304275.1 Hyphomicrobiales bacterium
ATCGAGCTGGTCGACCGCGACACCTCCGTCAAGGGCGCCGAGGACAAGGCCCGCCACGAGGCCCAGAAGGAAGCCGAGGCCAACGCGTAAGCGCGGCGTCTCCGATCCCGAACGAGAACGGCCCGGCGCATCGCGCGGGGCCGTTTGCTTTTATGGCTCCGGCGCACCCCCCCGCTTGCCCGTGACCCCCGTCAAGCGGAGGGGGAAGATGCGGGCAGCCCGTCGGTTCGAACAACGTCGATGACGTGGTCCCGCGGCGAGGAGGCAAGGCTCGCCCTTGCCGATGGTGATCGTGTCGACATCCTGATCCGCCCGTCTCACTCGCCCGCGAGGAGCGAGAAGGTCCGGTGCCGATAGACGACATCCGCTACTTGCCAGTCGTCGCCGGACTTCGCCATGAGAAGGTCGACGACGCGATCCTCGCCCATGTTCTTGAATGTCGCCCGTCCGACTGCGGTGTCTGCCTCGCTCTTGACGACCTCGAGCTTGAGGTCGCTCAGCTTGCAATCCTGTGCGTCGACGAGAACGTCGAAATCGAGATCGCCCTTATCCATCGCGGACGTGAAGGTCTTGGCGAGGTCCGGCGTGAAGTAGTCTTCTGCGATGACGTAGATGTCGTAGGCGGGGCCTTGTCCCTCCCCGCCGCACATGGCGTCGACCTGTCCGTAGACTTCATCGAGGACGACTTTGGGATCGCTGTTGCCCGCTGTGGCGGGAGTCGCGCTCGAAGCGAGCAAGGCGAGCATCGTCAGAGTTGCGGTCAGGACCGCAGGTGCGCATCGGATCATGGGGCCTCTCGGTGTTCACAAGGCTATTGCAGCCAAGTGTACCTGCCGGAACGGGAATGGCGAGGCTGTAACCTGCGTTACACCTCGAGCGACCGGCGCACCTCGAAGATCTCCATGATGCGCGCGCCGCGGTGTGGGCCGTCGACGACGAACGTCCACTTCCCCTCCGTGAACGTGTCGCACATCTTGACGCCCTTGATCAGGATCCAGTGCCCTTCCTTGCCCTTGTGGATGGCCAGGATGTAATGCGCCCACGCGCTGCGCGGTTTCTGCATCCAGGTCCACACCGTCGGGCGCTTCTTGCGCTCGAGGTGCATGAAGCTCTCCTTGAGCGCCATCTCGTAGCCGTAGACGGCGAGCGCCCCTTCGACCTCGTCCGCATAGGTGCCCTTGACGCGAAAGCGCAGGTCCGGCGGCAGGTTCCGGTAGGCGTTCACCGCCGCCTCGACTTTGCTGATCGGAAAGCCGGTGATGGCCGACAATACGTAAGGCCCGCAGAACGCCACGCGCCCGGTATCGTTGCGCGCTTCGTTGAGCGACGACGTCATCGTGGTGGGATAGCTGTCGAAATCGGGCATGGGCGCGCACAGGATCGGTAAGAGTTAAGGAACTCTTGCCGGAAACGGTTACCGAATGGTTAAAGGCGCATGATGCGCCCCGAGCCTTGCGCGAATCTGAGGTGCGAGCTCCGTCACGGCCGGACAGCCGAGCGTCTCGGACAGCGCGTCCGCCAGTTGCTCCGTCGTCTCTGCCGTCGCAAAGATCCCGCCCGTCACGTCGGCGAGGCAACGTTCGGCGAACGGCGCCGGGGCGCGTGCCGTCATCGGCGTCAGGCGATAGCCGATCACGTGCACGGTGATGGAGGGGTGCAGGTTCTTGAGCTCGTCGGCGAGCGTGCAGGCATCGCCCCCGCACGTATCCTGCCCGTCGGTGAGCGCCACGATGACGGCGGGACGCTCGTTCTGACGCAGAAGGTCCGCGGCTTTCCGGATCGACGTCGTCAGCGCCGTGCGGCCTTGCGGCCTGAGCGCTTCGATCTCCGTCATGATGACGTCGCCGGCATTGCTCGTGGGCGCGAGCTTGAGATCCACGTTCCGGCAGGTGTCGAAGTTCTTGCCCGGCCCGTACACGATGAGGCCGAGGCGTCGCGCGCGTGCGGCAGCCGGTAGAACCTTGAAGAGGGCCTGCCTCACGCGGTCGAGCCGCGAGGGCGCGCCTTCGGGAAAGTCGGTCGCCGCCATCGAGCCCGAGGCGTCGAACACGAGCATGGCATCGTCGATGCACGAGGGTTTGGCATCATCCGCCCGCGCGATTGCGCCGGACGCACACAGAAGCGCGATCGCGCAATCCCATGACAATCCCAGCCGCACCGTTGCCCGCCGCGTGTCGTTGTGTCCGCCGTTGAGCGTGCATTAGAGAGAAGCATGCCGGAGGGAGGCAATCGGAATGCAGCCACGACACGCCCTTGTGATGGCGCGTGTGCCAACAGTTCCCGGGGCTGGACCGGACACCGTTGCACATATCCGGGGGTTTTCTCAGCTCCGCCCGACGATGCTGTTGCTTCCGGCCGAGCAGACCGTCTCCAGGTTCTCCCGGTGCACCTGCTCGTAGGGTTCGAAGTACGTTACCCATCCGTTGCCGATCGGTCCCTGGATCAGGTCGCGCAGCGGTAACTCGCGCAGCGCGGCATCCGTTTTGCAACGGATGAGCGCGCGCACGTACTGCTGGGACGCGCGGTTGAGCCCGCGATTGTAGC
>JAFKKW010000275.1 GCA_017304275.1 Hyphomicrobiales bacterium
GTAGTAGCCGCCCTGGTAGGCGCTGACGCCCTGCCGCAGCGCCTCGCGCGGCGAGTTGAACGATGTCGACTGCGCAAGCGCTGCAGCCGGCAGGGACGCGATGACGATCAATCCGAGTATCAGCCTAGATGTCCGCATAGCAAACAACTTCCGCCTTCCCGCCTGCGTGGGTGACGGCGCCGTAACGGGCCGGCCCCACCTGATCCGCAAATTTTCTGATGGCCCCGCTCTGGTACGCATTCGGCGGGGCTTTCCATGCTTTACGCCGGCGCTCGAGTTCGGCCGGCTCGACCTCGAGGTCGAGCGCACCGGTCTCGGCGTCGATCGAGATCATGTCGCCATCCTGGAGGAGGCCGATCGGGCCGCCGACCGCCGCCTCGGGCCCGACATGCCCGATGCAGAAGCCGCGCGTGCCGCCCGAGAAGCGACCATCCGTGATGAGTGCGACCTTGTCTCCGGCGCCCTGACCATAGAGCGCCGCCGTCGTCGACAGCATCTCGCGCATGCCGGGCCCGCCCTTGGGTCCCTCGTAGCGGATGATGATGACGTCGCCGTCGTTGTACTCGCGGTTGGAAACCGCGCGGAACGCATCCTCCTCGCAGTCGAAGCAGCGTGCCGGACCGCGGAAGGTGAGCTTCTTCAATCCTGCCACCTTCACGATGGCGCCTTCGGGCGCGAGCGAGCCCTTGAGGCCCACGACGCCGCCCGTGGGTGTGATCGGATTGGAAACCGGGTACACGACCTTCTGGTCGGTGTTGAACGTCACGGACTCGAGGTTCTGCGCCAGCGTCTTGCCGGTGACCGTCAGACAGTCGCCATGCAAATAGCCGCCGTCCATCAGCGCCTTCAGGATCTGCGGCACGCCGCCGATGTCGAACACGTCCTTGGCGACGTATTTGCCGCCGGGCTTGAGGTCGGCGATGTAGGGCGTGCGCTTGAAGATCTCCGCCACCTCGAACAGATCGAAATCGATGCCGCACTCGTTCGCCATGGCCGGCAGATGAAGCGCCGCGTTGGTCGAGCCGCCGGTCGCAGCGACGATCGTCGCCGCGTTCTCGAACGCCTTCAACGTCACGATATCGCGCGGACGGATGCCGTCGGCGACGAGACGCATGACGGCCTTGCCGCTCTCGACCGCATACTGGTCGCGCGACGTGTAAGGCGCGGGCGCGCCGGCCGAGCCCGGCAGCGCCAGTCCGATCGCCTCGGACACGCAGGCCATCGTATTGGCCGTGAACTGTCCGCCGCACGCGCCGGCGCCCGGGCAGGCCACGCACTCGAGATCGTGCAATTCCTTGTCGGACATCTTGCCCGACGAATGCATGCCGACGCCCTCGAAGACGTCGACCACGGTCACATCCTTGCCCTTGAACTTGCCGGGCATGATCGAGCCGCCGTACATGAAGACGGACGGCACGTTGAGGCGCAGCATCGCCATCATGGTGCCGGGCAGGCTCTTGTCGCAGCCCGCGATGCCGACCAGCGCGTCGTAGCAATGGCCGCGCATGGTGAGCTCGATCGAGTCGGCGATCACCTCGCGCGAAACGAGCGACGACTTCATGCCCTGGTGTCCCATGGCGATGCCGTCGGTGACGGTGATGGTGCAGAACTCGCGCGGCGTGCCGCCGCCTTCCTTGACGCCGGTCTTTGCCGACTGCGCCTGGCGCTGGAGCGCGATGTTGCAAGGAGCCGCTTCGTTCCAGCAGGACACGACACCGACGAACGGACGGCGAATCTCTTCTTCCGTCAGCCCCATCGCGTAGTAGTACGACCGGTGAGGCGCACGCGAAGGGCCTTCCGTGACATGCCGGCTCGGCAACTTAGATTTGTCGAACGTCCTTGCGTCCATAAACTCACATCCATTCGCTCTGACTCTTCCGAGGACGCTGCACGTGTTGCGTGCACGTCCGCCGGTCAAGAGCGGGAAATATTCTCTTCGATAAGGCCGCTTCGGAAAATTGGATCTGCGGTCGCCTGAAAAGTGCGCACCGCCTTCCGAACCTGAAGCCCCCGCAAGCTCCCGTTCTCGCTGAACCTTGGTTGCTCTCTATTTGTGGCTCAAACGAGGCACGTCTGCCCGGATTGCGTTGCGATCCAGCAACATCCCTAACTTCGGACCTCCAATTTTAGGACTATCGAGAAACCGTGACATCGTGGACACAGTCGGCCCTCGGAGAGCGCCGACGAGGTACATCTTTGTCCGTTTACCATCCGATCCCGGCCGATCGTGGGCTCGACTTTGGCCGTCTCACGGCGATTGCGGGAAAAAGTCGCGCAGTCGGCTGCAGGGCTTCGTGGCGTCGCACCGGCCCGAAAGGGCCCCAATTATGCGGTTCATGGTAAACGCACGCTGGGCTCCGGAGGGCCCGAGTTCTAACGATGAAGAGATTTTGCTTTGCTCTCGCGGCCGGCCTTGCGCTCGCCGCGGCCTACGTCGCCTATCCGGTCCTGACCGTCTGGACCATCCGCGAAGCCGTCCGCACCGGCAGCACCTCCACCATCGAAGCCAAGCTCGAATGGCCGACCGTGCGCGAGACGC
>JAFKKW010000195.1 GCA_017304275.1 Hyphomicrobiales bacterium
AGACCTCGTTCTCGAAGACGATCTTGCCCGGTGTCGTGGCTAGATTCCTGCCGACCTCGAACGCGTCGGTGTCCGTCTGGGTGATCCTCAGAAGGTCGCCCGACTTCTCCATATCCTGGGCGAACTGGCTCATGCCCTGCACGAGGTTCCTGGCATTGGTCGCGAACGTTTCGCGGACCACCTCGGGATTCGTCAGCGGGAAGTTCGACGGCGAGAACGCGCTCGAGAGCTGGCGCAGATAGAACTCCGCCTTCCGGCGCGCGGACTCGTCGAGGCCCTCGGTCTGCTGCAGCACGTCCTCGGCCCAGTGGGACGTGACAAGATATGCCTGCTTCCAGAAGTCGAAGAAGGGATTCGACGACCACTCGGGATCCTTGAAGCGGTTGTCGGACGGCTCGGGCTCGACGACGGGCTCGACGGTCTCGCCGAGCAGGCGGCGGATCGAAGCGTTCCAGACATCGATGTAGGAGCTGATCAACGAGCCCTGGGCCTCGGCGAGCTTGGCGGGGTCGGCGAGCCAGAGGCGGGCGATGTCGGCCAGGGTGCCAGCCGCCTGAGTGAACTCGCTTGCCGCCGAATAAGGGCTGACCTTGGCGTCCGGCCGCTCCAGAAGCTCGGACATGGCGCGTCCGCCTTCCTCGAAGAAGCGCAGCAGGTTCTGCGCGAACTCCTCGGGGTTCTCGATCCGGTAGGGGGTGACAGGCGGGCGCGACTGCTCGTTCATGCCCCGAGGATAGGCCGTCTCGACGGCCACGCCTAGTAGGAGGAAAGGAGGAAGGTGGCCGGGAGCAGGATGTGCACAGGAGCCTTAAGGGGGGCGCAGCGCCACTGGACGCAGATGCGCCGCATAGCGTAAATATGAGGGGCAAAGAACCCGGTTTTCTTGCCGAATTCGGGACGAGGGCGCTTGGCGGCCTCGTTCAGGACGTCTGTCCGCGCCGGGCCGCAACTTACAAAGAGACGCTCGTGATCGACGATTTCCACCGCATCAAGCGCTTGCCGCCTTATGTTTTCGCCGAGGTCAACCGCCTCAAGGCGGCAGCGCGGGCGAAGGGCGCCGACATCATCGATCTCGGCATGGGCAATCCGGACCTGCCGACGCCGCAGCACATCATCGACAAGCTCGTGGACACGGTGTCGAAGCCCCGGACCCACCGCTACTCGGCGTCGAAGGGCATTCCGGGGTTGCGGCGCGCCCAGGCCGCCTACTATGCGCGACGGTTCGGCGTGACGCTTGATCCCGAGACGCAGGTGGTGGCCACGCTCGGGTCCAAGGAAGGGTTCGCCAATATGGCGCAGGCGATCACCGCGCCCGGCGACGTGATCCTGGTGCCGAACCCGACCTATCCCATCCACGAGTTCGGCTTTCTGATCTCGGGTGCCGCGATGCGGCATGTCAAAGCCGGCAACGGCGAGGATTTCCTGCGCGCGATCGAGCACGCGTGCCGTCACTCGATCCCGAAGCCGCTGGCGGTGGTGCTCTCCTATCCGTCGAACCCGACGGCGATGACGGCGACCCTCGACTTCTACAAGGAGGCGGTGGCGCTGGCGAAGAAGCTCGACCTCATCATCCTGTCGGACCTCGCCTATTCGGAGATCTACTTCGACGACAACCCGCCGCCCTCGGTGCTGGAGGTGCCGGGCGCCATCGACATCACGGTCGAGTTCACGTCGCTCTCCAAGACCTACAACATGCCCGGCTGGCGCATGGGGTTCGCGGTCGGAAACGAGAAGCTGATCGGGGCGCTGGCGCGCGTGAAGTCCTACCTCGACTACGGCGCCTTCACGCCGATCCAGGTGGCCGCCGCCGCGGCGCTCAACGGCCCGCAAGACTGCGTCGAGGAGATCCGCAAGACCTACAAGAGCCGGCGCGACTGCCTCGTCGAGAGCTTCGGGCGCGCGGGCTTCCCCGTGCCGCCGCCGCCGGCCACCATGTTCGCCTGGTGTCCGATTCCCGAGCCGTTCCGGCCCCTGGGATCGGTCGAGTTCGCTAAGTTGCTGATTGAAAAGGCGGAAGTCGCCGTCTCACCCGGACTCGGGTTTGGTGAATACGGCGAGGGCTACGTGCGCATCGCGCTGGTCGAGAACGAGCACCGCATCCGGCAAGCGGCCCGCTCGATCAAGAAGTTCCTGGCTCAGTCTCCGGAAACGATGCATAACGTCATCCCCATCCCCCAGAAAGCCAGCCGGTAGGCCCGTTCCAGCTAAATTTGTCAGCCATGTCAGAGCCTTTGACCCTCGGCGTTGCCGGACTTGGCACCGTCGGCATGGGTCTCATTCAACTGCTGTCGGCGCATGCGCCGCGCCTCGAGAAGATGCTCGGCCGTCCCGTTCAGGTGACGGGCGTGTCGGCGCGCAACCGCGACAAGGCCCGCGGCGACGGGTTCGGCAACGCTCAGTGGTTTGACGATCCGGTGGCGCTGGCCCGGGATCCGTCGAATCAGGTGTTCGTCGAGCTGATGGGCGGGGAGGACGGGCCGGCCAAGGCCGCCATCGAAGCGGCGCTTCGCGCCAAGAAGCACGTCGTGACCGCCAACAAGGCGCTGCTCGCCAAGCACGGGGTGGCGCTGGCGCGGCTCGCCGAGGAAAACGGCGTCGCGCTTAACTTCGAGGCGGCGGTGGCGGGGGGAATCCCGATCATCAAGATGCTGCGCGAAGCGCTCGCCGCCAACGGCGTCAAGCGCGTCTACGGCATCCTCAACGGCACCTGCAATTTCATCCTGACGAAGATGACGGACGAAAACCGCGGCTTCGAGGACGCCCTCAAGGAGGCGCAGGAGCTCGGCTATGCGGAGGCCGATCCGACGTTCGACATCGGCGGCTTCGATGCGGCGCACAAGCTGTCGCTGCTCGTCTGCCTCGCGTTCGGGACGACGATCGCGTTCGACCAGATCCATGTCGAGGGCATCCAGACGATCACCACGGCGGATATCGAGGCTGCGACGGAGCTCGGCTATTGCATCAAGCTGCTCGGGGTCGCGACCGAGACGGAGCAGGGCGTCGAGGCGCGTGTGTCGCCGGTGCTGGTGGCCGAGGAGTCGGCGCTGGCGGAAGTGTCCGGCGTCACCAATTGCGTCGGCATCGACGGTGATTTCGCGGGCAACCTGCTGCTGGTCGGCCCCGGCGCGGGTGCGAAGCCTAC
Organism: Hyphomicrobiales bacterium; assembly: GCA_017304275.1. Taxonomy (GTDB): domain Bacteria; phylum Pseudomonadota; class Alphaproteobacteria; order Rhizobiales; family Hyphomicrobiaceae; genus Hyphomicrobium_C. The sequence continues at coordinate 3,143 of JAFKKW010000195.1, forward strand.
GGCGTCTGCCGTCGCCAGCGATATCGTCGACATCGCGCGCGGGCTCATCATGCCGCCGTTCATCCGCTCGACGAAAGTGCTCGAGCCGGCCCGCGGACTCGACCTCAAGTCGCGCCTCGGCAACTATTACGTGCGCCTTTCGGTCTACGACCGGCCGGGCGCCATGGCGGCCATCACGCGGCGCATGAGCGACGAGAACGTCTCGCTCGAAAGCATCGTGCAGAAGCGACGGGGTCCGGTGCATCCCGGCCAGGCCGCCGAGCCGCCTCCCGGCGCCGCGGAGAAGGCGGTCAATGTTATACTCATCACCCATGACACCACCGAGGAGGCGATGCGCAATGCCCTGTGGGCCATCGAGGCCGACGGCCATGTTGCGCAGCGCCCGCAGATGATCCGCATCGAGGATCTTTAGAAATGAGCGAGGACGCCATGGCGAAGGACAACGGCAATGGCGCGGCCGGGCTGGACCGGATGCTGGTGCTCGAGGTCGCGCGTGTAACGGAGGCGGCGGCGCTGGCGGCGGCGCGCTTCTGCGGACGCGGCAACGAGAAGGCGGCCGACAAGGCGGCGGTCGATGCCATGCGCTATGAACTCTCCCGCGTTTCGCTGCGCGGCACGGTCGTGATCGGCGAGGGGGAGATGGACGAGGCGCCGATGCTTTATATCGGCGAGGAGGTCGGCAACGGTACGGGACCCGAGGTCGATATCGCCGTCGATCCGCTCGAGGGCACCACGATCTGCGCCAAGCGCATGCCGAACGCGTTGGCCGTGCTCGCCATCTCGGAGCGCGGGGGACTGCTGCACGCGCCAGACATGTACATGAACAAGATCGCGATCGGCCCCGGCTATCCCGAGGGTGTCGTGGATCTCGATGCGCCGGTGGCGGACAACCTGGCGGCACTTGCCAAGGTCAAGGGCGTGCCGGTCAGCGCGATCACGGCCTGCCTGCTCGACCGCCCGCGCCACGCGGAGATCATCCGCGCGGTGCGCGAGGCGGGGGCCGGCGTGCAGCTCATTCCGGACGGCGACATCGCGGGCGTGATCTGGACCACGGATCCCGACGAGACCGGGATCGACATCTATCTCGGCTCGGGCGGTGCGCCGGAGGGCGTGCTGGCGGCGGCGGCGCTGCGCTGCATCGGCGGGCAGATCCAGGGGCGGCTGATGCCCTCCAACGACGACGAAACCGCGCGCGCCCGGAAGATGGGCATCACGGACATCAAGAAGAAGTTCACGCTCGAGGACATGGCGTCCGCGGACGTGATCTTCGCGGCGACCGGCGTGACGAGCGGCTCGCTGCTCGAGGGCGTCAAGTTCCGCGGCGGGATGGCCGAGACGGAAACGCTCATCATGCGGTCGAAGACCGGCACCGTGCGGCGGATCAAGAGCCGCTTCCGCGACGTGGGCAAGCATCTGCTCGCCGACACCCGCGACTAGTGCGGGCGTTCCGGTTTGAGGTGAAGCGCGAGCAATCGGCGTGTCTGGATCCCGGCCGTCCATGCGCAGCATGGCTTCGCCATGATGCCGGGATGACGTTATCGGTGTGGGTCGCGGCAGTCCAAACTCAACGTCACTCCGGCGAAGGCCGGAGTCCAGATACGCATCCGCACACCGAGCCGCTGTTTCCAACTGAAACGGAAATGCTCCCACACCGGCGTTCCATCCGCGTCGTCGCGCGATCTCAGGCGCTCATTCCGTCACGGCCGCGCAGGCGGTCGTCTGCGCCAGCTTCCGCGCTTTCGACGTAGGTGCATTCGACGCTGGCGGCCCGCTACTTCGCTTCGAGCTTGAAGCCTGGGACGTCGATGCGGACCTGGGTCTGCTGGCTGTCGTAGTAGAGGTAGCCGAGCACGCCAACGGCGACCAGCAACAGCAGGATGAGTAGGTTCTTGGGGTCCATGGGCGCCTCTTTCTGTGTCTGCTCCGCACCTCTGCCACAGCTGTCGGGTGCCGACAAGCCTCTGCAACTTGTGGACAAGCGACGCCAGGAGTCGCTCCTGCCGCCATCTCCTGAAACGCTTACCGTTTAGCGAATCAGGCGGGGGCAACGCGGACATGACGGCACTCAGGAAGGTGCGCGCTCCGATGGCGGCAATGCCGGACGACGGGGCGTTCCTCGGCGTGGTGGCCTCCGCAAAGGGGTACCGGTGGAGCGAGATGCTCGATCCGGCGCGGAGCAACGATGCGATCGCGATCAGCCAACAGCACGGCCTGCCGGAGCTGCTCGGCCGGGTGCTCGCCGCGCGGGGCGTCGGGCTCGACGAGGTTGCGGTGTTTCTCGACCCGACGATCCGGGCGCTAATGCCGGACCCCTCGACGCTGACCGACATGGACAAGGCGGCGCGGCGCCTGGCGGATGCCGTGCAACGGCGCGAGCGGACGGCGATCTTCGGCGATTACGACGTGGACGGGGCGTGCTCGTCGGCACTGGTGGCGCGTTTTCTCGCGCATCACGACGTGCCGTGCCGGATCTACATCCCCGATCGTCTGACGGAAGGCTACGGCCCCAACGCGGCGGCGATCGAGCAGCTGATCGGCGAGGGCGCGACGCTGATCGTCGCCGTCGACTGCGGGACGACGAGCGTCGACGTCCTCGGCAATGCGGGAAAGCGTGGTGCGGACGTGGTGGTCATCGATCACCATCAGGCCGACGAGGTGCTGCCGCCCGTGCACGCGCTGGTCAATCCGAACCGGCTCGACGACATCTCGGGGCAGGGGCATCTGTGCGCGGCAGGTGTGACGTTTCTCGTGCTCGTCGCGACCGTGCGCGAGCTTCGCGCGCGCGGCTTCTACGGCGCGGGGACGGCGGAGCCGCAGCTCATCGGCGATCTCGATCTCGTGGCGCTGGCGACGGTCGCGGACGTGGTGCCGCTCAAGGGGCTCAACCGCGCCTACGTGACGAAGGGGCTCGCGATCATGCGCGGGCGCGAGAACGTAGGGCTTCGTGCGTTGCAGGATGCGGCGGGTTTGAGCGAGCCCGCGAACGCCTACCATCTGGGCTTCATCCTCGGGCCGCGCATCAATGCCGGCGGGCGTATCGGAGATGCGGCGCTCGGGGCGAAGCTGCTGTCGACCGAGAACGAAGCGGAGGCGGCGCGCATTGCCGTCCTGCTCGACCGGCTCAACAAGGAGCGCAAGGAGATCGAGCAGGCGGCGCTCGAGGAAGCGATCGCGATCGCCGATCGGATGCTCGCGGAGGCGCCGGCTACGAGCGTGCTCATGGTCGGCTCGCCCGACTGGCACCGGGGTGTCGTCGGGCTCATTGCGAGCCGTCTCACGGAGCGCTTCAAGCGGCCGTCGTGCGTCATCTCGTGGGACAAGGAGGCGGTTGGCGGCGTCGTGGCCGGCACGGCGTCGTTGCGCTCGGTCGCGGGGATCGATATCGGCGCGGCCGTGCGTCATTCGGTTGCGGCCGGGCCTCTCATCAAAGGCGGCGGCCACGCGATGGCAGCGGGACTCACGGTCGACAAGGCGAAGCTCGACGATCTTGCGCGCTTCTTCTCGACGACGCTGGCGGATGCGGCGGTGCGTCTTGCGGCGCGTGCGACGCTTGCCATCGACGGGGCGCTGACGCCTTCGGCTGCGAACGACAGCCTCCTCGATCTTATCGAGCGCGCGGGGCCGTACGGACAAGGAAATCCGCAGCCGCGGTTCGCCTTTCCGGCGCATCGGGTGAAGTTCGCGAAGCCCGTCGGCACGGCGCACATCCGCTGCGTTCTCGAAGCGGGCGACGGATCGCGTCTCGATGCGGTGGCTTTCCGGGCGGCCGGTCAGCCTCTGGGCGACCTGCTGATGGGGGCCGCCTCGGGACTGCCGCTGCATGTGGTGGGGCAGCTTCGGCGCGACACCTGGGGCGGGCGCAACCGCATCGAGCTGCAGATCGAGGACGCGGCCGATCCGCGCAACCAGTAAGGCCTTGAGCAACCTCCGCGAAAATGGGCGCGGGCGGGGCGTGGGCCGGGACCGTCCGCTTGCGTCCCGGGGCAAACCTTTCTATACCTCGCTGCCCGCCGGCGGCTGTCCGCCGCGAGCTGCGCTCCCTTCGTCTATCGGTTAGGACGTCAGATTTTCAATCTGAAAAGACGGGTTCGACTCCCGTAGGGAGCGCCATGATATTCCTCGGGAATTTCGTTCACGTTTCGTCATTCCCGCTTTGCCGTCTGACGCCCATTCCCATTTTCCGTTCTCGATCATCGAGCGCCGCTTGCGTGTTGCCGATGCGCGCTCTCCGTACGCTTGACGTAGAGGCGCGCAGCGTTCGGCGTCTTATGCATCGAAGCTGTCATCGTCTCTGCTTCGGTCGCGCCGGAGTCACCGAGTTCGGTCAAGCCGCCATGGCGACAGGTGTCGAGCGTAAACTGCGCCGGCAGCTTTGCGAGTTTTCTCGCCTCGCGCACCTTGCGCTCAGCGTATTCGCTGATAGGCCGCGCCGGCTTTGACCTCTGTTAGTCGGCTAAAATACCAACGAGTACATCTGCGCACATCGAAAGATGGATCTCGCACTTGGGGCGGCGGGTCAGATCGGATAGCGCTGAGTTGCCGCCAGGGAAGGCGTAGCAGGGGGGCGTTGGTCTCAATCCCCGTCACGGCGAGGGTTGTCATGACCTCTGCGCCGAACTCGCTGTAAAGGCGCCCCGACCCATCCGATGCGGAACTCCGCACACTCGTTCTGCTTCGGGTCAGCCATTCAGGAGACAGCTCTCCCAACGCTCTGGACGGATCGATTTTGCGATTTGCTTTGGCAAGGCGACATCGGGATGCGAACTCGTTTGCCGCATCCCGCTGCCGGAACAATGCCTTCAACTAGAAGAAGCGAAGATACTCCCGCTTCTCCCATTCGGTGACCGTTTCATGGAAACGTTCCCACTCGTCACGTTTGTGCAAAGTGAAAAGCCGATGCATGGTGGGGCCAAAGACGTGCTTCGCCAGCGAATCCGAGGCAAATCCCGTTATCGCCTGATCCAGGTTCCGGGGAAGCAACTTTCCTTCGAAAGCTTGTTGCTCCTCGGCGCTCAGCTCGTAAAGCGATTTATCCAATGACGGGCCGGGTTCGATCTTTTCCTTAATTCCCTTCAACGAGGCCGCGCATGTCATGGCCAGGCCCAGATAGGGATTAACACACATGTCTACGGCGCGGTTTTCGATCGCGTAACGCGCCTGCGGGAGCCGGATCATGGCCGAACGGTTGTTCACGCCATAAGTGATATGAGTTGGCGCCCAGGTCACGGTTCCGCCCTCGAATTCCCTAGATCGAGGAATTAGCCCCTTGTAGCTATTGACCGTCGAGCAGTTTACAGCGGTGAGCGCCACGCCGTGCTGCAGGACGCCTCCAACAGCATGTCGCGCCGTTTCGCTCCAACCCTTGTCATCCTTGAAGAGATTGCCGGAGCGCTTCGTCGACTGAACGCTCCAATTGATATGCGCGCCACTCCGCCAATCCGTCTGGGCAGGCTTCGGCATGTACGTCACGAACATGCCGTGGCGTTTGGCGATCTCTTTCAGAAGTATCTTCAGGAAGGTGAACCGATCTGCCATGCCGAGCACGTCGGTATAGTCGAAATCGACCTCGAACTGGGAGTAGGCGCCCTCGCAGACGACATTCTTCAGTCCCCACCCCATACCGTTCAGAATTTCGATCACATCGGCCAGGTATGGCATGGAGTTAAGCGTGTATTCGATATCGTATCCGAAGGCTTGGCGTCGCGGCCTGAACCCTTTGCCGGGCACAGGATCGTCGTCGATCCCCTTCACCGGCTGGCCGTCTTCATCGTACCGCAGCACGATGAATTCCGGCTCCATGCCTGCATAAAACGCGTAACCTGCGTCGGCAGCCTCTTGCACCGTCCGCTTAAGCGCCATGCGCGGGCAGACGTCATACGGTGCGCCTTTGTAGAAAAGATCGGCGAAGACAATTGCGTAGTCCGTATTCCACGGACACACGAAGAGCGCGTCCAGATCAGGAATAGGAATCTGGTCGGGATCTGCTGCGCCCAACTCCGGGAACATCGACACGGAGTGCACCGCGAATTGCGGCCCCTTGCCGATGCAGAGATTTTCAAACTCGGATACCGGAACAGGTTTTGTCTTGGGACTGCCAAGAATGTCTATCCAGCAGGAAAACACATATTTGACCCCAGCCTTCTCCAGCGTTTGTTTCGACTTTTCAATTCTATCCTTGTCCGGAATTGCCGCCTCTAACGAAGTCGGGTAGGGTCTTGACATAACAGGTTCTCCATAGAGTGTTGACAAAGCTTCGCCGTGTCGATCCCATCGAGATCGACAGCTCAATTTGTGCCGCGTGTTGATCAGCGATTAGCCGCGATAGCCGCTATCGTAGAGTTCTTTGAGAAGGCTGCAGTCGACGCCCTTCTCATGCTGGTATTTTTCTTTGACCATTCCAAATTTTACCCACCATTCATTGGTCAGATCGAAGTGCTCGAATATCTGACCATTCTTCTGACCGAACGGCGGGTCACCGGGAGCAGCTCCGCAGAATTGAGCCGCCTCCATGAAGGTGTACGGGGCCAAGCCGGAGTCCCGTCCGGTTCCGTCTTTCCCGATCACCAGCTCAACGTCGGCAATGGACATCTTCATGCCGTCGGCAATTATTTGATTTCCTTCCGACGGATTTTTCTTCCACCAGGCGATGGCGTCATACATCGCCTTCAACGCTTTGAGGGCCGTGGGCCTATTATCTTTGAGCCACTCCGCGTTGATATAATGCGCATCAGCCACTAGCGCAGTCGCAGCCCATTCCGGATCTGAAGTGCTGGCGACGACGTATGAGTCCGGCACGGAAGATAAAGCTTGGCTTCCAAATGGCTCCCAAAGCTCCGCTCCGGCGATGCTGCCGCCAATCAACGCAGCTGCTGCCTGATCCATAATAATGTTCACATATTGTACGGAATCAAATGGAATGCCGTTCTTTTCGAGATATACCCCCACCATGATTTGAGGCAGGCCGCCGACCATCACTGCAATACTCTTGCCCTTCAAATCTTGCGGACTTTTCACCTCGGGGCGAAGGATAAATTTGTCCGTTCCGTTGGACAGGTTTCCAAACGCAAACATGCGCACTGGCATATTCTGAGACGCGCCGATCGGTGCGAATTCTGCGGTGCTGGAGACGAACTCGACCTGCCCAGAGGCCATGAGGCTGAAGCTTTGAAAGGGATCTTCGATCGCCTGGTAACTGATATCCAAATCGGGAGACAGATTCTTTGCCTTTGCGATATGCCACCAACCATATCCGGGCCACGTCAGGCCAGCTATGCGAACGCGCTCGCCAGCGAAAGACGTGCTGACGATCAGTGCGCACGCCAAGGACGATAGCGCCGATATTTTTACGCGTCGAAGCAGTGCACTTGCTGTCCCAATCATGTTTCGACTCCCTATGTTTTATTGTTCGACGGCTTATTTATTTTTTACGGACGTGGTTGCGTCCGAAAGTGTCGGCAATTTTTCAACACGTGTAGAAGTACGCGGCGCTATCTTCGGCGCCGACCGTTACCCGCTCCGAGCGATGAAAAGCTGAGTCTGTCTCGGTGGATGCCAGGGATGCCGGCGGTATCGACAGCCTCCCGAATGGCGATTGAATCGGCACAACGGTCTTGGTCTGGAAGCGGGAGGGGTGCGGCGAGGTCCTAGGGGCACGAACCGTGATCGCGTCGTGATCCTTGCGGGCCGAATGCGAACGAGCGCGCTTGGGGCGGTAGTGGGACGAGGCCTCCCCTGGCCCCGACAGCCAGCGGCCACCACTTCGGATCGTGCCGCCGACGTCGCGACGACGAAGATTCCTGCGCGATAATTTTTGACCATCACGCCACCCTTGCGCATTCTCACAGCGCTAATGTTGCTGATTATGCGTATATCAGCCTTGTGTGTTACGCAACCAGTAAAATATGCTGGGCGCAAATACGCAATGCGTAACAATCCTGGTGAAGCTGGCTTGGGATGTGATGTGCGGCAGCGAGCAGGCCGGTGGAGTTGATGTTTTCCCTCGCCTGGAAGCGGGAAGCGGGCGTCACTCGATCGGGTGACTCCCGTCGATGAGGACAACCATCTCGCGCGGCGGGGACTGCGCATGCACCCAGCCACGTTGACGAGCAGCTGCAGCCAACGCCCATCCTGGTCGGAGACAGTGGGGGGTCTCAGAAATGAACGGCAATTCGGACTACGACGTGTTTCACCTCGGCGACGTCGAGCTTCAATCCGGGGAGACTCTGCTAGATGCGAAGCTCGCTTATAAAATTCACGGTCGCCTGAATAAGGACGGCAATAACGTCGTTGTCCTTCCAACTTTCATGACGGGAACGCACCGTCGAAACGAGGGATTTTTCGGTGCAGGCCGTGCAATCGACCCGGCGAAGCATTTCATCGTGTCGATCAATCTGTTCGGAAACGGAATATCCTCCTCACCTACTGTAGCTGATCCGCTTCAGCGGGGAGCGCGTTTTCCCAAAATTACTCTCCACGACAACGTTAGATGTCAACGAAGGCTGCTTGCCGAAGTGCTGGGCGTCAACCAGGTTGCGCTCGTGGCAGGATGGTCGATGGCCGGATGCCAGGCCTACGAGTGGGCCACTCAATGTGGCGATATGGTCAAAGCGATAGCGCCGATTTGTGCGTCAGCAAAAACATCCCCTCACAATCTCGTTTTTCTTGAGGGCCTCAAGGCTGCGCTTTGCGCCGATCAGGAATGGAACGGTGGCGCCTATTTGTCTCCTCCCGAGAGCGGATTAAAAGCTTTTGCTCGTGTGTACGCGGGCTGGGCTTATTCTCAGCGCTTTTATCGTGAAGGTCTCTATCGCAAGCTTGGATTCGACACCATTGAGGATTTTCTGATCAGCTGGGAAGACGATCACCTCAAGAATTGGGATGCCAACAATCTACTTGCAAAGCTATGGAGCTGGCAGAACGCGGACATCAGCGCCAATGCGGCGTTTTCGGGCAATTTTGTGCATGCATTGCAAAGTATTGCCGCCCGCACGATCGTGATCTCCTGTCGGCAGGACCTTTATTTTACCCCTGATGATAACGCGATCGAAGTGGACCACATCCGCAATGGGGAATTGAGGGTCTACGACTCACACTGGGGGCATTGCGCAGCCAGCCCGGGTAACGACAAAGTCTTTGAGCAGTATATCGACGGCTGCTTTGCTGAGCTTTTGAACGCTTAGGCCTAGCTCGAGCAACAGGTCGTCGGAGCCAGGACGGGTTCACTCGCTGGCATCTCCAGGGCTGGTACCTTGGGCGACCAGGTGCGGTCGCCAATTAGATCGATCGAACCGAACCGCCGTTGCGTGAAGTCCTAACGTTGTGTAGGGACGTGCAAGAGTGCGTCGCGCTCCTGGGTTGTAAGAGTGTTGTGGAAGCAAACGCAAGATGACTTTACCGCACAGAATTCCCACTTCGGGTGATGTGGCTTTTTCCTCACCCTATGATGAACTGAATCGCAAAATCGTCGCGCTCTTGCAGCAAGACGGGCGCACGTCGTTCCGAACAATTGCGGAAATGCTACAGGTTTCTGAGGGTACCGTCCGAAACAGGGTGAATTGGATGAAGGAGGCCGGCCAGCTCACGATCGCGGCGATCGTTGATCCGGCTTCGATCTCCTATCGCTCAGACGCGATGCTTGGGATTAATGTGGCGCCTGGCCATACGCCTGCTTCCGTTGCCGAGCGTATCGGAAAATGCCCGAATGTCGTATACTTGGTTTGGATTGGAGGTCGGTATGACCTCCTGGTGGAAGTCGTTTTCGAGATTGAAGAAGAGCTGCCGATTTTTATGGATACCTACTGCTACAGCGACCCGGGGATTGCATCCGTAGAAATCATGGTTGGAATTAAAATGTTCAAAAATCAATTTCTTTTGAAAAGGGATTTTTCACAGTTGCCTCCTTCCAGCGAGGAGCCGCGCAAATAGCTTGAGCGAAGCCTCTGCCGACGGGCGGTAAGTTGTCGGCAATCACCGCGAGTCAAGGCGGATCTTTCGCGGCGTGTGCAACCGGAGGCGTCTCCTCAACGGCCCAAGCGAACACGTAGCCAACGAACGTGACGTGGCCATCGTTGGGCAGCTTGAGCTTCCAGTCCCCCAGCACGCGCACGTGCTTGCTGGTGAAGCGCTTGATCGGAATGTCGGCGACGGTTTGAGGAGCGCTGGGGAAGATCGGCTCCTCGAAGGTGCGCTCCACGCTCCCGCGGTGCGTCGCCTACGTTTTCGGCTCGAGTACCTTCAAGATGCGCGAGCCGACATACTGGATGCAGAGCCAGCGCCAGGTTCCAGGCTCGGCGCGCGATGGTCGCGACGACGACTTGGGGCCCCACGGCATGGGTCGTTCCTGCATCCGTCAGTCTTGGCAGTCCTTCTTTACATGACAGTTGTCGTATACAATTACTCAGTCCTGTCGCAGATCGTTGGCCAAGGAACCAGCTTATGGTCGTCGGACGTGATCTTGAGGTGCTGCGGAGTGCTTTGTTTCTGAGCGGGATCTCGGAAGCTGGTCTGCAGCTCTTTGCGTCCAAGACACCTGTCGTGACGATTTCCTCCGGTCAGATCATTTTTCATCAGGATGATCCGGCAACGGCGTTCTATTTCGTTCTGGACGGGTGGGTGGCCGTTTCCCGAGAGGGCCAGGACGGCGGGCGGACGGCGATCCATCTCGTCGGTCCGGGCGAGTCGTTTGCGGAGGCCGTGCTCGCCCGCGGCGCGCGTTATCCGGTGAGCGCGGAAGCGGCCACGGACGTGCGCATCGCGCGGATCGACACCGCGCGATTCCGCGATCTCATCATTCAATCGCCGGAACTCTCGTTGTCGATCATCGCCGCCATGTTCGGAAAGCTGCGCCGACTGGTGGCACGGATCGAGCAGGATCAAGGCTGGTCGCCAGCGCGGCGTGTTGCTGCCTTCTTGCACAGGATATGCGGCGAGGAGATCGGCAATTGCAGTTTCGAGCTCCCGGTCGAGCAACGCTACATCGCGGCGCGTCTTTCTATGACGCCGGCAACGTTCTCACGCGCGCTTGCAGAGCTGTCGGCGGTCGGTGTGGAGGCCAAAAGGCGCAAGATCGTCATCAGCGACGTCAATCTCTTGTCGCGTTTCGTGCACCAAGAGCAGCCGTGAGCCGGCATCAGCCGGCGCGTGGCCCTACAGCCACATCCGCAGGCTTCGAACGTCGCACTTGATCACGGACAAGTCTCCCGCGTCATAACCGGATAAATTTTGTCAAGAAACGTGTCTGTCCGGAGCGGCAAAAAGATGTATTTTCGAGAGATCTTTCGACGGTCGCGTGGCGGCTTCGTCGGAACCAGCGGCCCGATCGGCGGTTTGAGCGCAGGATTGGCCACGCTGTTGTTGTCCTCGACGAGCGTGTTGGGCCAATCCGCCGCACCGGGGGTGACGGTCGACCTTCCTCCCATCGTGGTGGAGGGGCAATCGCCCCAGCCCGCCAAAAAGGCGATGAAAAAGAAGGCGGCAGGTCCGGCGCCCTCCGCGAGTGCGCAAACGTCGTCACTTTCCGATGAGGCGCAGGATGTCGGTGGCAACGGCGACGGATCGGCCGCGACCGAGGCTGCGCGCAAGCTCGATGCCGTTGCCGGCGGCACGAGCGTCGTCCGCAATGAGGACATGGGCCCCAAGGCTAGTACCTCGCTGTCGGAAATGCTGGCCTTCGTGCCGGGCGTCGTGGTTCAGAACTTCTTCGGCGGCAACGATCAGCCGCGCCTTCAGATCCGCGGCTCCGGCCTGCAGCAAAACCCGTCCGAGCGCGGCACCTTGGTGCTTCAGGACGGCTTGCCAATCAATCGCGCAGACGGCTCCTACATCGTGGGCTTTGCCGACCCCAAGAGCGCCGCCTTTGCCGAGATCTACCGCGGCTATACCGCCAACCGCCTCGGCGCCACAGTGCTCGGCGGCGCGATAAATTTCGTATCTCCCACCGGCATCACGGCGCCGGGCGCGGAAGTCACGATCGAGGGCGGAAGCTTCGGCTACGTCGCGACGGATGCGCAGGCCGGCGCGCGCCAGGGCGACGTCGATGCACACGCGAGCTTGAGCTACACCGAGCGCGACGGCTTCCGCGAGCACAACGAGTCCGAGCGCACGAACTTCAACCTCAACGCCGGCGCCCGCGTGAACGACAACATCTCGACGCGCCTGTTCTTCGGATACACGGACCTCTCCTTCGACGTCGTGGGTCCCCTCTCGCGCGACCTGATGGAGCAGAACCCGAAGCAGACCTGTGCCGGTCCTCCGTTCCCGTCGCCGGTGCCTCCCTATCCGCTGCCGGCAGGCTACTGCCGCGGGCCCGACGTGCTGCGCGACGATCCCCGCCGCGACGCCGAACAGTTCCGCGTCGGATCGCGTACGACCGCGCGCTACGGCGCCAACCTGTTCGACGTCGGCCTGGGCTACACCTACACCGACGACAGCTTCACGTTCCCGGTCGGCAGCGGCGTCCGGGATACCGAAGGCGGCGACTTCACTGCCGTTGCGCGGTATGCCTATGCGCCGGATGCATCGCGCGCGCTGCCGCTGTTCGAGCTCACCGGCCAGTACAGCATCGGCGAGGCGGACCGGGACTACTACATCAACGCGCGCGGCGACAAGGGGCAGCTGTTCGGCGAAAACGAGTTCGATGCAACGACGCTGTCGATCCATGCCGGCCTCAACATTCCGCTCAGCGAGCGCCTTACCGTGTCGCCGGCCATCGCCTATTCCTATGCGCGGCGCGAGAATGCGGACATCTTCAGCGGCGCCGCGCGCCCGAGATACAATGCGGCGCTCAATACCTACATCGCGCCGCTGCCGTTCTCCGACACCAGCTACGATCGCGCCTACGAGGAGTGGACCCCGAGCCTCGGGCTGAGCTACGAGATCGCGCGCAACCAATCGGTCTTCGCCGCCGTGAGTCGCAGTTTCGAGCCTCCGACCCACGACGACCTGATCGCCGCGGTGCAGGGCTCGCCCCACAGCAGCCCGGGGACGAACCCGGGCGGGGCGACGCCGGCGCTGTTCTCCACGCCCGATCTCGAAGCGCAGACGGCCACCACGCTGGAGGGAGGCTGGAAGGGCGGCGCACCTGGCTTCGCCTGGTCCGCGATCGCCTACTATGCGTGGGTCGACGACGAGCTGTTGAACCTGCGCGACGCCTCCGGCAACTCGCTCGGCGCGGTCAACGCCGACAAGACCACGCATTTCGGCATCGAGCTCGGCGCGGCTCTGGACATCACCGCCAACCTCAGCGCACGCGTCGCCTACACCTACCAGGACTTCCGCTTCGACGACGATGCCACGCACGGGGACAACCGTCTGGCGGGTGCCCCGCGCCATCTGGTGAACGCCGCCTTGCGCTATACCTTCGTTCCGGGACTCTGGGTGGAAGCCGAGGTCAACTGGGTGCCCAACGAGACGCCCGTCGACAACGCGAACACGCTATTCAACGATACCTATGCCATTGTCGATGTCCGCTCGAGCTACGATATCAGCGAGAACATCTCGATCTTCGGCGAGGTCTCGAACGTGTTCGACGAAACGTATGCGTCGGCCACGCTGATCGTCGACAGCGTGCAATTCCCGGATCAGGCCGTATTCCTGCCGGGCGACGGCCGCGCCTTCATCGTTGGAGCCAAAGCGAAGTTCTGATGGAAAAACCCACGTCTGCGGGGCCTGGACATGCCGCGCCCCCTGACTTCACACGACGGACACTCCTGAAAGGCGGAGCGTCGCTTGGCGGCGCTTTCGCCGTTTCCGCGCTTGCGCCGTCGTTCGCCCGCGCGGCCGCGATCCCAGAGCTTGAAATCTGGGGGCCACCCGCCGGCCCGTCGATCACCGTCCTGCACGCGATTGCCACCGGCGCGCTCGACGCAGCGATCCGCAAGCCGAGCCTCAGGGTCTGGCGCCAGGTGGACGAGGTCCGCGCCGGGCTCACGTCCGGGAGCCTGGACGTCGGCATCATGCCTGTTCCGGTGGCCGCCAATCTCTACAACCGCGGACTCGGCGTGCGCCTCGTCAACGTCATGACCAATGGCATTCTGTACGTGATGTCCACGGATGCGTCGCTGACTAGCCTCGAGGCGCTGCGCGGCCGCAAGCTCGCGACGCTGTTTCCGAACGAGCTGCCGACCTTGTTGCTCGAGCGGCTGTTCCGTCATGCCGGCATCGATTCCGCCAAGGAGATCGAGCTGGTTCCGACCGCGACGCCGCTCGAAGCGGTGCAACTCCTCGTGCTCGGACGCGTCGATGCCGCGATCATTCCCGAGCCCGCTGCCTCGGCCGCCGTCGTCAAGGGTAGCGTTGCGGGCAAGACCGTGCATCGGGTCATCGATCTTCAGGCCGAATGGGGCCGGATGACCGGCGCGCATAAGATCGTGCCGCAGGCCGGCCTTGTCGTGACCGATCGCTTCCGCACGGCCAACGCCTCCGTCCTGGAAGCAATCCAGGCCGGGCTCGTAAAGGCAGCCGCCGATGTCGTGGCGCATCCTGCCCGCGCCGCCAACAATGCCGCCGGGCCGCTGCAGATGCCGTGGCCGGTGATCGAGCAGTCGATCCCCTACAGCAATCTGGTAGCCACGCCGGCGCGCGACGTGCGCCCTGCCATCGAGGCCGTTCTTCAGGCTATGGCGGACGTCAATCCACGCTATAGCGGAGGACGCCTGCCGGAGCAGGAGTTCTATCTGTGAGACGGCGATGACACGCATTCTCCTCGACCGGTTGGGTCGCCTTGGCCGTTTTCTGTGGTCGGGCTGGGTCGGCGTGGCCGGGCTCGCGCTGTTCGCCGCCGTCTGGCAACAGGGGCATGAGGCCTACGGCGATTTCATCCTCCCATCTCCGCTGGCAACGCTGCAGGCGACCGCCGATCTGCTCGGCGCCGACGAAACGTGGCGGCTGGCACAAGCCACATCGACGCGCGCCATCGAGGGCTTTCTGCTGACGGCGGTGCTCGGGGCCGTGCTCGGAATCGCGGTCGGCTATTCCGCGGCGGCCATGCGGCTCGCCCGTCCGCTGCTCACCATCGTGATGGGTGTGCCGCCGATCGCCTGGATCGTTCTGGCCATGATCTGGTTCGGATCGAGCGCGGGCACGGTGCTGACGACGACGGTCGTTGCCGCGTTTCCCCTCGTCTTCGCCACCGTGGCCGAAGCCGTGGCAACGCGCGACCGCGCACTCGAGGACATGGCGAGGGTGTTCGGCGCGGGGCCGTTCCAGCGGCTCTGGACTGTTGTGATCCGCCACGTCACCGGACATTATTTCCCGGCTCTCGCGGTAGCGCTCGGTTCCACCTTCAAGGTCGCGGTCATGGCCGAGCTGCTGGCCAATATCAACGGCATCGGCGTCGCGCTCGCCATGGCACGCTCCAACCTCGACGTCGCGCAATCCATTGCCTGGGTCGTCATCATTGTCGCCGTCATCTTCATGGTCGAATACGGCTTCGTCCAACCGGTTCGCGCCGAGCTCGAGCGATGGCGCGAGGCAGGGCGGCCGTGGGGAGTCCGGCGATGACGGCACTTTCGCTCGACAACATCTCGCATGCCTATTTCGGCCGCACCGTGCTCGATCGGGTGAAGCTCGAGGTCAGAGACGGTGAGATCGTCGCTCTCGTCGGGCCGTCCGGATGCGGCAAGAGCACCCTCGTGCATATCGCAGCGCGGCTCATGGAGCCGCAACGCGGGCGGATAACGAGCGCCTATCGCC
>JAFKKW010000196.1 GCA_017304275.1 Hyphomicrobiales bacterium
TCATGGCGCAGAGCGATCGCGACGTCTGCCTCAACCGCCACGTCTGCTGCTCGGGCGTGCCGGAGACGGTGGCCCAGCACCCCGAGTACATGCGTCTCTTCGGACCCGAGGAAGCGCGCAACTTCGCCGTCTACCAGCATCATCACGACCACCGCCACGACCTCGCGGGCGAGACCGCGCCCCCGCCGCCCACGGATCCGACCGGAAGCGAGCAACACGGTCTTGCCGGAGGCAAGCGAACGTGATCGACCTCGAGCCGTTCCTCCTGCGCGCGTTGGCAGCCTCGCTCGCCCTCGCCGTCGTCGCAGCCCCGCTCGGCGCGCTCGTGATCTGGAACCGGATGGCCTATTTCGGCGAGACCGTCTCGCAGGCGAGCCTCATCGGCATCGCGCTCGGCCTCTTCCTCGGCATCGACATCACCGCACCCGTGATCCTCGTGACGCTCCTCGTGGCGGGGCTTCTCATTCTGCTCTCGCGCCAGAAGATCGTGCCGCTCGACGCCATCCTCGGCCTCATGCATCACGGCGCCCTCGCGCTCGGCGTCATCCTGACGCTGGGCCTCAGCGGCCCCGCCGTCGATCTCATGAGCTACCTCTTCGGCGACATCTTCGCCGTGACCGGCACCGACCTCCTCTGGATCTACGGCGGCGGCGCGCTCGTGCTGGGTATCCTCTCGCGCCTCTGGCAACCGATGCTGCGCCTCGCCGTGCACGAGGAGCTGGCCTCCGCCGAGGGCGTGCCCCGCGACATGGTGAAGGCGATCTTCATCGTCCTTCTGTCGCTGACCATCGCCATCGCCATCAAGATCGTCGGCGCGCTTCTGGTGATCGCCTTCCTGATCGTGCCCGCGGTCGCCGCCCGGCCCTTCTCGGCAACGCCCGAGCGCATGGCCGTGCTCGCTGCCCTCATCGCCGCCCTGAGCGTCGTGCTCGGCATCGCCCTGTCTCTGAATTTCGACGTCCCCGGCGGCCCCTCGATCGTTCTTTTCATGGCCGTGATCGCCGGCCTGTCCGTCGCCTCCGCTGCCCTGACGCGGCGCACTTAGGCGCGACACGCCCGCCCGCTGTCATCCCGGCCGAGCGGCAGAGCCGCGAGCGCCGGGACCCAGGGGCCACAATCTCCAACGCCGCGGACACACCCTGGGTCCCGGCTCTGCGGGGCGGCGCCGCCGCGCCGTCCCTTGGCCGGGATGATAGTAGGACAGCGGTAAGTCCTGTGATCCGCGTCCACCCGCTGGCAGATGACACGAACCTCGGCTACATGAAGGACATGGCCCTGGACGACCCGATGACCGACGCCCCCGAAACGACGAGCAACCCGCGCCGCTGGTCGGTGCCCGTGGACGTGGCCGGCGTCATCGTCGGCGGCGCGGCGCCCGTCGTCGTCCAGTCGATGACCAACACCGACACCGCCGACATCGCCGCCACCGTCACCCAGGTTGCGGCGCTCGCACGCCAGGGCAGCGAGCTCGTGCGCATCACCGTCGACCGCGACGAGTCGGCGAAGGCCGTGCCCCACATCAAGGAGCAGCTCGCGAAGCGCGGCGTGCACGTCCCCCTCGTCGGCGACTTCCACTACATCGGCCACAAGCTGCTCGCGGAAAATCCGGCCTGCGCCGAAGCACTCGACAAGTACCGCATCAATCCCGGCAACGTCGGCTTCAAGGACAAGAAGGACCGCCAGTTCGCCGACATCATCGAGATCGCGCTGAAGCACGCGAAGCCCGTGCGCATTGGCGTCAACTGGGGCTCGCTCGACCAGGACCTGCTGACGCGCCTCATGGACGAGAACGCGGCGCTGTCGGCCCCGAAGGACGCGCGCGACGTCATGCACGAGGCCATCGTGCAGTCGGCGCTCCTCTCGGCCGGGCAGGCCGAGAGCCTCGGCATGGGCGCCGACAAAATCATCCTCTCGGCCAAGGTCTCGTCCGTGCAGGACCTGATCGCCGTCTACCGCATGCTGGCGGCGCGCTGCCGTTACGCGCTCCACCTCGGCCTGACCGAAGCCGGCATGGGCTCGAAGGGCATCGTCGCCTCGACCGCCGCGCTCGGCGTGCTGCTGCAGGACGGCATCGGCGACACCATCCGCATCTCGCTGACGCCCGAGCCCGGCGGCGACCGTACGCTCGAGGTCAAGGTCGGCCAGGAGATCCTGCAGACCATGGGGTTCCGCTCGTTCGTCCCCGTCGTCGCCGCCTGTCCCGGCTGCGGCCGCACCACCTCCACGGTGTTTCAGGAGCTGGCGCGCGACGTCGAGACCATGATCCGCGACCGCATGCCGGAGTGGAAGACGCGCTATCCGGGCGTCGAGACGCTGAACTTCGCCGTCATGGGCTGCATCGTGAACGGCCCCGGCGAGAGCAAGCACGCCGACATCGGCATCTCACTCCCCGGCACCGGCGAGAGCCCGGCTGCTCCGGTGTTCATCGACGGCAAGAAAGCCATGACGCTCCGCGGGCCCAACATCGCCGCCGACTTCAAGACCATCGTCGAGGACTACATCGAGCGCCGCTTCGGCGTCGGCACCAAGCGCGAGGCCGCCGAAGCGCCGGGCTGATCAGCATCTGCATCCCCGACGCGACCAACGACCCCGAAAACAAGCGCAGTCGAACTGGCTGAGCACGTCGAACGGACCGCCGCGACGACCCCGACAACACCGGCAACACGAACCTGCGCCCTACCCTACTCCATGGCCGGGCTTGACCCGGCCATCCAGGACGTAGTCCGCAACATCTGATGAGTGCCCTGGATGGCAGCCTTGTCGTGGCGAAGCCGCACGCTTCCACGTGCGGAGCCGCCATTCCACTGCAAACGCCCTAATTCGCGCTCCACTCGTTGGAGCCGTCGGCGCAGATGTGGGTGATGAACTCGCAGTTCTTGCCACCGTCCTTCTCGCACGCCTCGATCGCGAGCTTCTTCGCCGAGTCGATCGTCGCATCCGCACCCCATCCGGACGCCCAGTCGTCCTTGCGCCGCTCGCCGGCCGCGAGCGCCCAGCACTGCTCGTGGAAGCTCGCGTAGGCTTCGCATCCCCCGTGATCGGACCGCGCCGTACACTTCGCCATCGCGGCCTCCTTCGCCTCGGCCTCGTTGCCCTTGCCGACAACGCTCCAGACCACCGCGCCCGAATCCTTCGCCACCGCGCCCCAGTCCTCGATCCAGTAGAGGATGCCCTCGCCGCACTCGGCTGCCATGGCGCGGAAGGCGGGCTCGAAACCATCCGTGGGGAACGAGAACCGGAGCGTCCCGCCATACGGCGAGGCGCCCGTGATATACACGTCGCCGGTGTGCTTCCGGAGCATGCGCGTCACCTGCCGCGACCACTTCTCGTCCGGGTCCTGGGCCATCGAGATCTCCTCCC
Source organism: Hyphomicrobiales bacterium (assembly GCA_017304275.1). Lineage (GTDB taxonomy): Bacteria > Pseudomonadota > Alphaproteobacteria > Rhizobiales > Hyphomicrobiaceae > Hyphomicrobium_C. The sequence continues at coordinate 3,361 of JAFKKW010000196.1, forward strand.
CGTCCACCAACAGCGGCTCATGCTTGGTTCCGGCGGAGAGGTTGATGGGCGCCGTGACGTCGAACAGATTGGATTTGGCGAGATAGATCTCGAACTCGTCGCCCGTGGAAGCGCGCTTGCGGCCGAAGCGCAGCGTCGGGCGCTCGGTGGCGATGGTGCGCCCCTCGATGCGCGTCGCCCCCGTCGTGATATCGCAGCGCTCGGCGTCCTTGGCCAGGAACCAGCGCCCGTACACCGTGGCCCCCGGCACGAAATAGGGATCGAGCTCGACGTTCTCATCGAGGATGCGGTTCAGGATCTCCTGGTTGAGCGTTCCGGTCTCGGGACGCCCGATGGCATGCTGGTAGCTCTTGAGCGCCGTCCGGATGCTCGACACGTCGGCCGTCCCGCTGCTGTTCAGATAGCCGAGACGCCGGAGCACGAACGCGATCTTGTTCCACACGCCGTCGGGATTGCTGGCCAGCGCCGGAAGGTTGCGCTCGGCCGCATCGGCGACGATGGCGACCGGCGCGGCGGCTGCAGGTGGCGGCGTCTCGGCCACGTCTTCCTTGCCCGCAAAAACGCGAAACAGGAACACGCCGACCATCACCAGCGCAGCGCCGCGCAGCACATAGTCCGGCCAGCGCAGCCCTCGCCGCCCGTCCTCCGGGCTGGACCCCGGCTCCGACTTTGACTTGGGCGTAAGCGTCGACTTGAGCTTGCCGACGCCGTCCTTGCCGAGCAGGCGCTCGACGAGGGGCCTGCTGTCCCCGTCGCTCGCAGGCGCGAACTTCGTCATCGCCGTCGCCGCAGCCTTGGTGCTACTGGGGTTCGGCAACAGCTTGCGCCGCCATTCACGCACCGTGACGGGGCGGTCGTCCGGATCGGGCTGCAACGCCCAGTCGATCGCCTCCAGGAACTCGCGCCGATACGCCCCGCGTGCGGCATCGCGCGCCGAGACGTAGGAATCGTTGCGCACGCGTGAGAGGGCATCCGGCGGCGGACCGCCCGCGATCACGCTGTAGATCGTCGCCGCGAGCGAGTAGATGTCCGACCACGCGCCTTGCAACTTGGTCTCGCGGTCGTATTGCTCGATCGGCGAATAGCCGGGTTTGACGATCGCCGCCACCGTCTGCGTGCGTCGTGCAATCGCCTGGCGGCTGGCGCCGAAATCGATCAGCACCGGGCTGTCATCATCGCGAACCAGGATGTTATCGGGCGCGATGTCGCGATGATAGATGCCGGCGGCGTGCAGGGCTTCGAGCGCGTCGAGCAATGGCTTCAGCAGGTTGTCGAGCTCGGCCTGCTGCGGCGGTCGCGGGAAGTAGGCATCCAGCGTACGCCCCTCCTCGAAGGTCATCACGAAATAGCCGGTATCGTTTCCCTCGAAGTAGCGCATGCAGCGGACGATGTTGGGGTGCTGCAGACGGGCCAGACGGCGCGCCTCCTCGATGAACTGCGAGACACCCCATTCGAATGGCTCGACCTCGCCCTTGGAGCGCGGCCGCACGGTGACCGTGTTGGACCGGCTGGCGAAGTCGCGCGGGAAGTACTCCTTGATGGCCACGTCGACGTCGAGCTTGATGTCGTGCGCGCGGTAGGTGATGCCGAAGCCACCGGACCCCAGGATGCCGTCGATTCGATATTCGTCGGCGAGCAGCGTATCGAGAGGAAGCGCGGTTTCGTCGTGGTCCATGGAAAGTCCTGGAATGAGGAGGGTCCGTGGTGACGCCTGAGTCCGGGAGACAGTGGAATAGAGGTACTACGCGCTTTCTTCCAAATGCAAAGTATACCCCACCGCGCCGAAGCGCACGTGCGCATCGGGCGGCACGACCACTTTGCCGGTGATACGCTCCTTGTCGAGGAACGTCCCGGCGCTCGACCCGAGGTCCTCGATCCACAGCGTCCCGGCCTTGTCGAGCCAGATGCAGGCATGGCGCCGGCTGACGCTTTCATGCGGCAGCACCACGTCCGAGCCGCTCGAGCGACCGATGACAAGCGTCTGGCCGTTGTCGAGCTTGGCGCGATCGATGATGAACTCCGGCCCCGCGGCCTTCGGCGTCAGCGTCACGATCTTCCCGCCCCGGTCCGGCGCAGGTGCGGCCCGGTTTGCCCGCACGGCCACCACGGCGCGGTCGGCGTGCCCGAACGCGCCTCCGGCCGCAACGCGGCTCACCTGCCTGGCAACAGCCGTCAACGGCTTCACGACCGCCGGCACCTGCCGGCGATAGGCGAGCCAGAGCGACGCGGCGGCGATGAGCAGGCTCGCAGCCACCATCGGGAGCACGAGCGCGGACGAGGAAGGTCCGGTGATCGTGCACACGCCTGAAGCGAGCGTCGGGGAGAAGTGCGCGGCCGCGAGGAAATGCGTCACCTCCTTGGGATGTATGGCATAGAACACGCCCTGCGGGTCCCCTTCGACGGCCCGGATCGTGTTCACGCCGAGCACGCGCCCGCAACTGTCGATCAGGGGGCCGCCGCTGTTGCCCTGGTTGATGGGCGCCGAATGCTGCAGCGCCGGACCGTCGATGCTGCGGAAATAGCTGAGGTTGCGCGACGCCACGCCCTCGGTCCACGTCGGACGGTAGAAGTCATCGTCCTGAAGGCCGAACCGCACCGCCTTCGTCTCGCCGGTGCTGGCGTCGTTGAACAGCGCGAGGTCCGCCGTACCGGGAAACCCGATGGCGATGACGCGCGTCGTCGCCTTGGCATCATAGTCGGCCAGCGGCAGCGCCTTGCCCGGCAGATCGGAGACCGCCTGCAGCACGGCAAGATCCTTCTCCGGCGAGCGGCGCAGCAGCTTCGCCTCGATCACCTTCGGCTTGCCGTTCTCCATCATCGCCAGGTGAAAGCTCACCCCGCCGTCGACCACGTGGTTGTTGGTGATGACGATGCGCCGCCCGGAGACGATCCAGCCCGTGCCGAGGCTGAACTGATCCGGTGTGCTCAGCGGAGCGATGACGCGGACGACGCTCGCCTCGATGGTGTCCGTATCGAACGCCTCGGCGGCTCGGGCACGATCCGGTATCCCTCCGAAATCGAGCAGAAGCGCCACGAGGAGAAAGACGCCCGCGCGTTTCGTAGCGGCCTGCCACGCCATCAATTGCCCCCTCGGCGAAAACGGCTGCGATATGAGGCAGTGAGTATAAGTGGAAATTCGTGAGCCCGGCTAGCCGCATGGCGTCATGGTTCACGGGCTGGATCACCGCACGCCCGCCGACTCCTCGCAGCCGCCCAGGAACGTCACCGGTAACGTCAGTTGAAAGCGACCAGTTGCGCATCGTCCCTGAGCACGAACATGCGGCCCTGGGCGATGACGGGCGGGATGAATGTCGCCCCCCCAACGCTCATCTCGCCGGTGACGCGGCCGGTCGTGGCATCGACGCCCGCAAGCTGCCCTTCCTTGGAGACCAGCCACAGGATGCCGTTGGCCAGCACCGGCCCCGCCCAGGCCGTCGAGCCCGGCAGCTTGGTGGTCCACTGGGTCCGACCGTCGGTGCGGTTGAGCGCCATGAGCTGTCCCGTGGTGTCGACCACGAACACGCTGTTGCCCGCCACGTACGGCGGCTGCGTACCCGGCACGGTAACCGACCAGAGCCGCTCGCCGGTCTTGGCCACGGTCGCGACCATGCGTCCGCCATGGCCGACCGCAAACACGGTGCCGTTATCGACGGCCGGGCGCGCGGCATCGCTCATGGACGCGATCGACGAGGTCGTCCGCGAGCGTGACAGGCTTTCCGACCATAAGCCGCTCCCGTCGGCGACCCTGAGCGCCACCACATCGCCCGTCGAATAAGGAACGATGACGATGTCTTCATCGACGATCGGGCTGGCGTTGAGGCCGAGGCTCGCCGACTGCGGCAGGCCGCGAACCACCCAGAGATCGGCGCCGTCGATGGTCGAAAGGCAATGGAGTCGGCCTTCTACCGTGAGCACGAACAGCCGGTCGTGAGCCGCCGTCGGCGCCACGCGGATCGGCACGCCGATGTTCTTTTCCCAGACCCGGTTGCCGGACACCGGGTCGAGCGCGATCACCGCGCCGAAACCGCTGGCGGCGAAAATGCGCCCGCCGTCCGCGGCAATGCCGCCGCCATATCCGCCGCCGTCCTCAGCCGTAAGGTTCAGGATGTTCTCGGTGATGGCGGAGAAGCCGGGTCCTGTCTTGTCGGTCGTCGGCGCCAGCGAGACCTTCCAGGCCGCCGAGCCACCCGACAGCGAGAACGCGGCAACGTTGCCGTCCGAATCGAGCGTGTAGACGCGGTCGCCGTAGACGATCGGCGGCGCCGTGACGCGCCCGACCTTGCTCTTGCCGCGGCCGGCACTCGCGCTCCAGGCCTGCTTGAGGTTGCTGCCGCTCAACTGTAGATGGCCCGGCGATCCGTTGGCTTCGCCGCCGGGCTGCGCCCACGCCTCGTTGAGACGCGGCGGCGGAAGCGTGAGCGGGCCGCTGGCCTCTGCGAGCTCCCCGACGGTCTTCTCCGTTGCCGGAAGCACGGGAATGCGCTTGCCGGGCAGCGGCGGCGTGGTCTCCTTGAACGGATTGAGCTCGCTGACTTTCGGCAGGCTCGGCAGGCTGTCCGAGCAACCGCCCAGCCCTGCGCCCGTCGCAACGAGGATCGCCCCGAGAACGAGAGCACCTCCTGAGCGAGCAAGCACCATGTCGGAGCCTCCGAGGCTGGCCTGAGACGAGTCTAACAAAATCCCGACGGCTCTAGGGAGCCGTTGCGGGTTTCTCCCCGTCTTGTGTCGGCGCCGCGGCGTCGGGTGGCGGGGTGGTGGAAGCGGCCGCGGGCGGCGCGCCTGCAAGCTCGCTCATCGTGACTTTGGCCATCAGCCGGTGGAGCCGCTCGCGCGCGGCCTGGCCGAGGCCGGGATCGGTAAGCAGAGGCGTCAGCAGGGTGCGCGCCTCGTCGAGCTTGCCGGCAGCAAGTGCCGCCGAGCCGAGCAGCTCGCGCGCCGTGAAGCGCCAGGGGTTCGTGTCCCCGGTGAGCGGCTTGAGACGGGTCTCCATCTCGGCATAATCCGCGTCCCCGAGCCGGAGCGACGCCGCCTGCAGCCGCGCGAAATTGGCGAGCAGCGGATCGGCCGAGGCGTCATTCGCCAGCTTGTCGAAGGCCGCCAGCGCGTCCGCACGCTTGTCGAGCTTGAGGTAAACGCCGGCCTCGGAAAGCTTGGCCAGTGCTGCGTATCCGCGCGGGCCGGTGGACGCGATGGATTCGAACGCCTTGAGCGCTTCCTCGGATTTGCCGGAGGTCAGGAGCGCGCTCGCAGCCTCGTATTCGGCGCCGGCCGCGTTGGCATTCGCGATACGGCGCGCCTCCCAGATCTGGCTTCCCGCCACGATCGCGACCACCGCAACCGCAAGCGCGATGAAATAGACGCCGAAGCGCTCCCACAGCTTTGCGAATTGCTCCCGGCGCAGTTCCTCCTCGACCTCGCGGAACAGCGCATCGTTCTTGTCGACCATTGTGGCTCAGGTCCCCAAATTCGTGTTCTTTGCGCCGGCCGTCAGGCGGCGCGGTGCTGTTGGCGCAAGGCCGGTGAACCCGCTTGATAGCGCGCCCCGCCCGGCCAGGGCAAATGATGAGAGGCGGATTCCCGACCCGATCTCGCCAGAGACAGCTAAGTGCTCAGTTTTTTCGGCTTTTTCGTGGCTTGGGGGGACGGAGGCGCCGCCCCCTTGGCCTCGTCCTTCATGCCGTAGGTATGCTCCTCGGCCGGGAATCGGCCCTCGCTCACGTCCTCCGCATAGGACCGGATGGCGTCCTCGATGGCGGTTGCCACCGCCCCGAACTTCTTCACGAACTTGGGCACACGCGGCGAAAGTCCCAGCATGTCCTCCATGACCAGGATCTGCCCGTCACAATGCGAAGACGCGCCGATGCCGATCGTGGGCACCGGAATCTGCTCCGTGATTCGCGCCGCGAGCGGTCCCGAGACGGCCTCGAGCACGATGGCGAACGCACCGGCATCGGCCAGCGCCCGCGCGTCTTCCTCGATCGCTGCCCACTCGTCGCGCGTCCGCCCCTGTGATTTGAACCCGCCGAGCACATTGATGGATTGCGGCGTGAGTCCGATGTGTCCCATCACGGGAATACCGCGCTCGACGAGATAGCGCGTGGTCTCCGCCATGCGCCGCCCGCCTTCGAGCTTCACCGCCCCGCAATCGGTCTCCTTCATCACGCGCGCCGCGTTGCGGAACGCCACGGACGGGCTTTCCTCGTAGGTCCCGAACGGCATGTCGATGGCCACCAACGCGCGCTTGGCCCCGCGCACGACGGCGCGCCCCTGCACGATCATCATCTCGAGCGTCACGGGAACGGTGGTCTCGAAGCCGTGCATGACCATGCCGAGGCTGTCGCCGACCAGCAGGAAATCGCAGTATTTGTCGGCGATGGCGGCCGTATGCGCATGATAGGCGGTCAGCGCCACGATCGGCTTCACGCGCTTCAAGGCGGTGATCTCCGGCGCCATCAAGCGGCGGCTCAGCGGGTGCAGCGACATGATCTTTTGGGCGCCTCCTGGGGGAGCCGAAGGGCTCCGAGCGTTTCTAGAAGAGTCTACCGTCCGCGGTCACAGGGCGCCACCCGCGCCTTGGTCCATCGTCAACGCCACCGCAACCGCCGCACCGTTGAGAATCGGTCACACACCCGACAAGATCCGCCCGCGGGCCGATCCCCGGGTGCCCACGCAATTTAATGTCTGATAACCTTAGCGGCTCGCTAACCGAGTGTTAGGCCAGACTCACTAATCCTTGTTGCACCTAGTATTTTCAGCGTTCTGACTGCAGGGGATGGGTTGTATCGTGCCGCAATTATCCGGGAAGCCGTTCCACCGCGCCGTGCCGGGGCTGATAAGCCGCTCGGTAAGCCCCTTGGCCCTTTGCGCCGGTCTGCTGGCCGCAAGCCTGCTGACGAGCACCCCCGCGGCCACCCAGGGCTTCGGAAATTGGGAAACGCCCTACTACAAGCAGCGCGCGCCCAAGAAAGCCAAGCGTCCGCCCGCCGCAGCGAGCGATGAGACCGCCTCCGCGAAGAAGAAATCGAAGAAAGAGGACGTCGCCGAGCGGGCGGCCGTCGGCCCGCTGGTCGTCAACGTGTCCCTCAATCGCCAGCGCCTGACCGTCTATGACGCCAAGGGGCCGATCGCTTCGTCGCCGGTGTCCTCCGGGCGCGTCGGCTATGCAACGCCCGCCGGCATCTACACGATCGTGCAGAAGCGGCGCATGCACTACTCGAACCTGTACGAAAGCGCGCCGATGCCGAACATGCAGCGCATCACCTGGTCGGGAGTCGCCCTGCACGCAGGCGCTCTCCCCGGTTATCCCGCGTCTCATGGTTGTATCCGCCTTCCGCATGGGTTCTCGAAGAAGCTGTTCGGCATGACCGCGATGGGCACGCGCGTCATCGTCTCCCGCGATCCCGTCACCCCCGTGCCGATCGCGCACGAGCGCCTGTTCACCGCCTTCCCGCCCGAGGATGACGAGTTGGCGACGGGCAGCACGGCGCCGCGCGAGACGCAGGTCGCGGACGCCTCCGGCGCCTCGCCCGGCATGCTCTCGATGGCCGCCGCCGCCGACGAGCCCGCGCGCCCAAGCTATCGCGAGCGCCGCCGCATCGAATCCGAGAAGCTCAACGCCGAGATCCGCTCGGCGGGCTTCGCCAAGGCGGAGAAGCAGATTTATCTCACGCAGGCGCAGAAGGCGGCCGCCCTGGCGCGCAAACCGCACATCGAGGCGCGCGCCGAGGCCGACCGGCTCGAATCCGATCTGCACAACCTCGAAAAATCCCTGGCCACTGCCGAGCGCGATCTCGCCGAGCTCAAGACGCCGCCCGAGGAAGGCGACAAGCGCGGCAAGCGCAAGGCGAAGAAGATGGACGAGTCGAAGCGCCTCGCTCGGATCGCGACCCTTGAGGAGCAGGTCGTCCGCCTGCCCGCCGAGATCGACGCCACCCGCACCGCGAGCCAGCACGCCAACGAGGCACTCGCCAAAGCCGAGGCTGTCGCGAAGGACGCCGAGGACAAGCGCCGCGCGGCCGCAGCCGAGCTCATGGACGCCCACGCCGCCCTCGAGCGGGGCCTCTCCAAGGAACGTGCCGCCAAGAAACTCGCCGAGCTGCGCGACCGCCCGGTATCGATCTTCATCAGCCGCGCCAAGCAGCGGCTCTACGTTCGCCAGGGCTTTGACGACATCTTCGACACCGAGGTGACGTTCGACCGCCCCGACGATCCGATCGGCACCCACGTCTTCACCGCGCTCTCGGTCGCCGAGCACAAGACCGACATGACGGGGAGCGTGGCCTCGATCCCCTACGATCCGACGCGCAGCGCCAAAAAGAAAAAGAAGGACGCGAAGGCCGTGCCGCAGCCGGTGCCCGCCGTCAATCTGGCGAGCCAGACGGCTGCCGCCGCGCTGGATCGCATCGCGATCCCCGACGACGTGCGCGAGCAGATCGCCGACGTCATGAAGCCGGGCTCGTCGATCGTGATCTCGGACCTCGGCATCGGCAACGAGACCGGCGCCTACACCGACTTCATCGTCCCGCTGCGCTGACCCGCACGCCCGGGTCACGCACTTAAGGAAGCCGTGGCGTGTGCTCCGGCGGCGCGTGGAGCACGTCCACGGCGTCTCCGATCCGCACGACACCCCCTTCCAGCACCAGGCACGTCACACCGCCGCGCCAATCAGGGTGCAACGCCTTCAGCAAACCCGGAAAGGCTTCCTCCATGCGCCGGCAGGGTTGCGTCGGAGCGGTGATCTCGAGCCGGACCGGTCCGATGCGGAGAATGCCGCCGCGCACACGCGGCAATCGCACGCCTTCGACGAACAGGTTGGCGCGCCGCACGGTCCACGGCAAGGCAACGCACGAACCGTCCACGCACCGCAGCACGGCCAGCGCGTCCTCCCAGGCCTCGCGCTGAAGCACCGTGATGCGTCTGCGCGGAAACTTCGGTCCCTTGTGGTCGCCGTCGAGTCCACGCGCGACAGAAATCGAGCCCTCCGCAACCTCCTCCATCGGCGCACGCACCGCGTCGCGGCGCGCGATACCGATCAGCCGTCCAACCTCGGAGGGCGCCGTCAAGGCGCGAAGCTGAAGCTGACGATGGGAACACCGATCAGCGCCCCGTGTCCCCACACGAGCATGAACACGTACAGCGCCAATCCGCCCGCGACGACGAGCAGGTCGTTTAGAATTCCAGGCGGGGCCGCCGGCACGGTGACGGTCCGACGCTTGACCGAGATCCGGTCGTAGACCGCAAAGGCCAGGAAGGCGCCGAACAGCACCAGCGACCCGAGATCCCCGTTGACGAGCAGGTGCGCCAGCGCCCACGCCTTGATCGCCGCCAGCATGGGGTGCTTGACGGCCGTGCGGATGCGCGAGGGAACGAACGCGGCGACCAGCAGGATCATGGCGGGCAGCATGAGCAGGAATGCGATGTGCCGCGTCCACGACGGCGGATCCCACAGCACCGGATTCTTGCCCGGCATGACCTGCAGCTTGTGATAGCCGGCCACGATCAGCACCATGCCGATCAGCGACAGGACGGCAGAGACCGCCCTGTAGGCCCGTTCGCCGAAGCGCTCGACGAGGCCATCCCGGAGGCTCGGTGAGGTCGGCACCAGATGGACGGCGAAGAAGAGCAAGAGGCCGAGAATTAAGGGCAGCATTCGGTGGATCCCCCGACGTGTTTTGGAGCAGCGGAACGGACATGCGGGGCGGAAGCCCAGGCGCCTGCATGTTTTGCAGCGCACCAACATTGCCCAGCGTGCCGGTTTTTAGCATAATCGTCGCCGGGCGGAACGTGGAAGCGAAAGCCCGGATGGCAATGGCAGGCAACGCGACATATCGGACGCTTGGCGCGGCACGCGAAGGCCGCGCAAAACCGCGCAACGCGCCGCGGTCCCTTGGCGCCGCGCTGCGCGAGGCGGGCCTCGGCGAGGCCGCGCCGCTCACCCGCGAAGGGGAAGCCATCGAGACACGTCCCGGTCGCTCCTACGGCGCGGAGCTCTCATCCGCCATCGCAGCCGTGCGCGCCCCGCCGCTCGCGCTCTTTGGGACGGAGGACGAGCCGGGCCCGATCGCACAGGTCACCAGGCCGACACCCACCACGCAGGGTGTCGTGTCGCCGCCACCCTGGCTGAGAGCCGCACGCCGCGGCCGCTGGCACGCGCGCATGATGAATACCTTCGGCTGGATGATGACGCTGGTGATCGCGGGATCGATCATCGGTCTGGCAGGCCACTATCTCGGCATATCGCCCGCCCTCCTGCAGACGACCATGCAGGCGCGCCAATAAGAGCCCCCGGCACCCCGTTCATCGATATGTTGTCGATACGCATGTCGCTTCCGCGTCGCGGTCGGGCGCGGTCGAATCAGGTAATCGATGCCTCTCGCAGACGCAGGACGCCGCCGAGTCATGTTGCCGACCGCAGAACGATCGAAATCCGAGCACGCGATAGCGTCGATCATGCCGGTCTTGGCAGACCTCGCGAACCGGCGCCGGCCGCCGCTCGCAGTCGTGCCGCCGGTCCCCGACACGCGCGCCGCCGATCAGCTCCTGAGCACCATGCGACTGGTGAAAGCCGCCCGCTTCAACGCCGCCGCGCGCCTCGAGCGCAAGCAGGCCGTTTCCCTCTTCACACAGTCGATCGTCGCGCTCTATTTCGTGGGGCTCGCCGTCTTCCAGGCGGTCTACATCGGCCAGATCCCGGAAGCCACCGATCGCCTGATGACGTTCATCCAGCTCGTGTCCTCGGTCTTCACGCTCATGCTCGGACTGCTCGAAGCCATGAACGACTACAAGATGAAGGCCCACCACCTGCAGAATTGCGCACTCGCCGTCTCCGAGCTTGCGCAGGAACTGATGATCGCGCGGCCTGCCGAGCCGAAAGCCGTACAAGTGTTTCGTGCCCGTTATAACGAGATGCTGCGCGCCTGCCCGGTCAACCACGCTCGCATCGACTTCCTCTGCGCGAAGCTCGACAGCCAGCCCGCCGACCGCATGACCCGCCTCGGCCTAAATATGCGCTATGTCCTCGACGTCTACGGGCTCTACGTGCTGTTCCTCGCCGTGCCGCCGCTGATCTGGTGGGTGCACCGGTAGCGTCAGTCCACCACGACCCGAACCGAACCGCCGGAGCTTGAGCGCCGGACGAACCCGGTCCTCATTTACTCCATGGCCGGGCTTGACCCGGCCATCCAGGGCGCAGCGCGCGAACCTTTCCTGAGCGTCATAACGCGTGAGACGCAAGTAAGCCCGAACGGACAGTCTCTAAGGTGAGGTCTTCGCTGTCACGGGCGCAACCGACGACGTCGTGCCCGGCGGCAGTGGCGCCGCCGGACCAGCAACGGCAGGCGCTGTCCGCACGTCTTTCTCCACGCAGTAGTTGCGAATGCGCGTCTCCGCGAGCGCCTTCGTTTTCGCGAATTGTCCCGTGAACGGCACGAACGCCGGCTCCGTCAGCTTGTAGAGCTCGTTGGTGAACGTCGCGCCGCAATCGAGCACGTACTGATGCAGCTCCGCCATCCGGCAGTCCTCGAGAACGCGCTTCGCATCCTGGTTGGCGATCCGCGCATCATAGGCCTTCGTCACACAGCGGTCCTGGTCCGCCATGGCCGCGATCAGGTGATCCTCGAATACCGGCTCGAGCGACGAGACATTGAGATCGCCGGCCGCCTCGCGGATCGCGAACAGGTTGAGCATGACGTTCTTGTTCCAGTCGACGTAGGCTTCGTCATAGGCCTGCTTGCGATGGCGCACCTCCTCGAGCTCCGCATCACGGCGGATGGACGACGCCACCATGCCTGCCCGCGCGCGCCGCTCGTAGACGAGATGCGCAATGGTCTCGATGGCCGCACGGCGGGCCTGGTAGGTGGAATAGGTCTGCGCCAGCCAAGCGCCGACGCTGGCCGTGATGATGCCGTTGATCACCGCCGAGGCGAACGCGAAGATGATGAGCTGGCGGCGTGTCAGACGCGCATAGCGCAGAAGCCCTCGACCCGACATGCCATCCCCCGAGCTTGGTCGGGACGCACTATAGCAGCTTCCGACAAGGGCGGCGCGGGTTCCTTCATTCCGTCCAGCGAAACTCGTAGCTGGAAACTAGAGCCGTTCCGGTTTTGTTGGAATCGAGGAACGGCTCTAGGTCTTTGTTTGGCCGTGCTTCTTATCGGAAAACCGGTTCCCACTTTTCCGGAAGCACTCTAGCATAACAGGGCGATAGGTGCCTTGCCCTAGGCGTGGCGTGGAAGACGGCCCAACCCGCCGCTGGCGCGTCTCGGTCCTGCGGGACCGGCGGCGCTTGCCGCAAAGGTCGCTCAATAGAACAGGTACATCTGGGTGGCTTGCGCGTCGAACGCAGGATCGTCCCTCGCAACCTTCCGAAGCGACGAGGCAGACAGATCATTGTGATCGGTGATGAGTGCAGCCGAGTAGCCGAGATCGAACAGCGGCGCGACGACGTCCTTACGGCCGACACCGAACCTGGCCATTAGCTCGTCCTTGTGAAGCTCGAAGAGCAGGAACGGGCGGCGGGCAGAAAGTGATTCCATTGCGCCGGGGACCACCAATGCCTCGTAGCCGTCGACGTCGAGCTTGATCAGGTCAGGGGGTGAGCCGGTATCCTTCGCGAAGCGATCGATCGACGTCAGCAGGATCGAGACCTCCCGCAGTTCGCCCGCGGTATGCCGGCCCAGGAGCCGAAACTTCAGTCGGCGCCACCAGGATTCGCCGTATGATCCCGCAGCTGGCTTGCTCTCGAAAAGCTTGCGGCGACTGAACCACAGCGTGCGCTCTCCCTCGTGGTGGTCGCTGAGGCCAGCGTGGTGCGGGTGCAGATATTCGGCAGCCTGCGGGTTCTCTCGCAACGTCGAGAGCATGCCGTCGCAGGCGTGCGGCTGCATCTCGAAGGCATGCACGTGAACCGGATGTCCGTCGACGGTCGCCATCAAAATGGAATGATAGCCGCGACCGGCACCGACATCGTAAGCGGTCTTGATGTCGAAGCTGCGAATCAGAAAGCCCAGGATCGCAATGGCAGGTCCTTCGTAAGGAGCTAGCCGCTGCTCTTTCGTCGTTCCGAGCTTCCACTCCCGCGGTCGCTGATGAACGAGCGCGCTATACCCGGGATAAATGAACCGGTATTGGCCGTCAGGCTGTTTCCGACGTTCGAAAGAAAAGCCGTCAATGGCCGCCTGAGCTTCGGAAAGGAATCTGTCCTCCGACGCGAATTTTCGACCGATCCTTTCGGAATTAAACATAAGCCCTCACCGCAACCAGCACACGCTTTATGATGTACTGGGCGCCCTACCCCTCCAGCAACGACCTTTTGAGGGCAGTGCTGTCCGGGAGGCGAAAAATTCGAATTAAGATGGATATTCGGCCTTGGACGTAACGATCTTCGGAGCTGGAGGACGGCTGCGGGCTGTGATCTGCGCCCGCAACGCAACGAAGACCCGCCTCACCCGCCTGTCACGCTCATGTGGCGCGCGACCGCCGGGCGCTGGTGCCTTCGGTCGATGATGAAATCGTGTCCCTTGGGCTTGCGCGCGATGGCCGCATCGATGGCCTCGAACAGGAGCCCGTTGTCCGGGCTTTCGCGCAACGGCGCCCGCAGATCCGCCGCGTCCTCCTGGCCCAGGCACATGTAAAGCGTGCCCGTGCAGGTGACACGCACGCGGTTGCAGCTTTCGCAGAAGTTATGCGTCATCGGCGTGATGAAGCCGAGCCGCCCGCCCGTCTCCTTGACGCGCACGTAGCGGGCCGGGCCCCCGGTGCGGAACGGAATGTCCTCGAGCGTCCAGCGGTCGAGAAGCCGGGCCCGCACGACCGAGAGCGGAAGGTACTGGTCCGTGCGGTCGCCCTCGATATCGCCGAGCGGCATGGTCTCGATCAGCGTCAGGTCGTGCCCCGCGCCGTGCGCAAAGCGGATCAGGTCGTCGATCTCGTCCTCGTTGACGCCCTTCAAGGCAACGGCGTTGATCTTGACGCCGATGCCGGCACGCGTCGCAGCCTCGACGCCCTTGAGAACAATCGACAAATCGCCCCAGCGCGTGATGGTCCGGAACTTCTGCGCATCGAGCGTGTCGATCGAGACGTTGATGCGCCGCACGCCCGCGGCCTTGAGATCCCCGGCATACTTTTCGAGCTGGCTGCCGTTCGTCGTCAGCGTCAACTCCTCGAGGCGTCCGGTTTCGAGATGACGTGAAAGCGACCGGAACAAGGAGATGATGTTCTTGCGCACGAGCGGTTCCCCGCCCGTGATGCGCAGCTTCTTGACACCCTTGACCACGAAAGCAGAGCAAAGCCGGTCCAACTCCTCGAGCGTGAGAAGATCCTTCCTGGGCAGGAAGGACATGTGCTCGCTCATGCAGTAGACGCAGCGGAAGTCGCAGCGATCCGTCACCGAGACGCGCAGATAAGTCACGTGCCGTCCGAACGGATCGACAAGCCCCGAAGCTTGCGCGGTGGGATGGTCTGAGAAGGCTGCCGGTGACGTGAGGGTCATCTCTGGTCCCAGGTGAGGCCCGCTTGGGCGGCGCCGCGGTCAGTGATCGGACGGAACCCCGGCCGGCGTCGCACGCCGGTCATAATCGCGCCCGTCCCCGTAAGGTAGCGAGGTTGCGGCGGACATCAAGGCCGTCGGCACTTGTCTGTGACGCTTGTGCGCGATAGTGCTAGCGCAAACGCCCGATAAACAAGGGCAAGTCAAGAGCTTCGGGGAAGGGAACACCATGGCCGCCACACACGACGCCGCCGGGGCACAGGCCGAGTCCGGTTGGCTCGATCGCGAGGCGATTGTCGCCAAGCCGGGATTCAATCGGTGGATGGTACCGCCGGCGGCACTCTGCATTCACCTCTGCATTGGCATGGCTTACGGCTTCTCGGTGTTCTGGAAGCCTTTGCAAGGCGCGCTGCTCGGCGCCGACGGCAAGCCGATCGCGGAGTGCTCGGCCGGCGCCGTGACCTTTACCGAGAAGGCCGCCGGTACGCTGCGCGCGCTGTTCGCCACCGACTGCAACTGGAGCCAGTTCGATCTCGGCTGGATGTATACGTTCTTCTTCGTTCTGCTCGGCGTCTCCGCGGCCATCTGGGGCGGATGGCTCGAGCGCGCGGGCCCGCGCAAGGCCGGCCTCGTCGCGACGTTGTGCTGGTGCGGCGGCCTCACGATCGGTGCGCTCGGTGTCTACACGCATCAGCTCTGGTTGATGTGGCTGGGCGCCGGCGTTATCGGCGGCATTGGCCTCGGCCTCGGCTACATCTCGCCGGTCTCGACATTGATCAAGTGGTTCCCCGACCGGCGCGGCATGGCGACAGGCATGGCCATCATGGGCTTCGGCGGCGGTGCGATGATCGGCTCGCCGCTCGCCACCGTCCTCATGG
>JAFKKW010000227.1 GCA_017304275.1 Hyphomicrobiales bacterium
GGCGTCTGGCCGCCGAAGGGCATCGAGGTTCTCGACCCCTGGCACCTGCCGCTCTACAACACCGTCATCCTGCTGCTTTCGGGCACCTGCGTGACCTGGGCGCACCATGCGCTGCTGCACAACGACCGCAAGGGCCTCGTCAACGGCCTTGCGCTGACGGTTGCCCTCGGCATCCTGTTCTCCTTCGTGCAGGCCTACGAATATGCCCACGCCCCCTTCGCCTTCAAGGACTCGATCTACGGCGCGACCTTCTTCATGGCGACCGGCTTCCACGGCTTCCACGTCCTGGTCGGCACGATCTTCCTGATCGTCTGCCTCGTGCGCGCCATGCGCGGCGACTTCACGCCGAAGCAGCACTTCGGCTTCGAGGCGGCTGCCTGGTACTGGCATTTCGTCGACGTGGTGTGGCTGTTCCTGTTCGCTGCCATCTACGTCTGGGGCGCCGGCGCCCACGCTGGGGCCGCGCACTAAGTCTTCGATGAGACCGATGATTCACGCTTCGGACTGATAGGGTCCGAAGCGATCATGGTCTAAGCCACGGGGCTTTGCGCCCGATTTGAGGTAGACTGTTGGGGGTCGGGACCGAGAGCCCGACCCCTGTCTTTTTCGAGGAGATGTCATGGCCGCAAGCGGCAGTCACGACGCGCAGAGCCGGGGCGTCAATCCGCTCCTGGCGGGAACGCTCGCCCGCTGCCCCCGCTGTGGGCGCGGTCCGCTGTTCCATACCGGGCTGATGCTGCGTCCCAACTGCAGCGGGTGCGGGCTCGATTACAAGTTCTTCGACACCGGTGACGGCCCGGCGGTGTTCGCCATCCTGATCCTCGGCTTCGTCGTGCTCGGCGGAGCGTTGTTCGTCGAATTCCGCTACGAGCCCCCGGTGTGGGTGCACGTGGTGCTTTGGGGCCTGCTCACGCCGTTGCTGGCTTTCGTGCTCTTGAGGTTCCTGAAGGCGATCCTCATCGCCCTGCAGTGGACTCACAAGGCCGAAGAGGGCCGGCTGGCCAAGGATTGATAGCGACGCATGATGATGACGGCGCACGGCACGGTGACACGACGGGATGCCCTTCGCGGTCTGCTGTGGCCGGCCGTGCTCACGCTCGCCATGCTTCCCATTCTGGTCGGGCTTGGGGTCTGGCAGTTGCAGCGGCTGGCCTGGAAGGAAGATCTGATCGCTTCGATCCAGGCCGAGATCGGCAAGCCGCCGGTGCCGCTCGAGCAGCCGGCGGATGCCTGGAAGGAGCTCGGCCAGCATGAGTACCGGCCGGTGTCCGTCACAGGTCATTTCCGGCATGGAGACGAGCGGCGGTTGTTCGCCTCCGCCGACGGCGCGATGGGCTGGCATATCTACACGCCGCTCGAGACCGAAGGCGGCAACATCCTGTTCGTCAACCGCGGCTTCGTGCCCGATGCGCTGAAGGATCCGGCCGCGCGGGCGGCGGGTGAGGTCGAAGGACAGGTGACCGTGACCGGTCTCGTGCGCAAGCCTGCCGCAAAAGGCGCGTTCGACCCCGATCCGGATACCGTTCACAACGTCTGGTACTGGCGCGATCTTGCCGGCATGACGGGGTCGCTTCCCGAAGCCGATCGCGGTCGCGTGCTGCCGTTCTTCGTCGATGCTGCGGCCGAGCCGGCCAATCCGGGCGGCTGGCCCAAAGGCGGCGTCACGCGGCTCGACATTCCGAACCGGCACCTCGAATACGTGCTGACCTGGTTCGGGCTTGCGGCGACGCTTGTCGCCGTGTTTGCGGCGTTCGCGTGGACGCGGCTGCGGGACGCGCGCCCTTAACCCAAGCGCCTTTGCTTGATCCCGCGCGAGCAGGCCTTTACAGCGTAGAGAGGCGCAGAACACTCACTCGTGGCTGGCGGCGCTACAACCCAGGACGGCAAGCTCGTGACGTATATCTCCACCCGTGGCGAAGCGGATTCCCTCTCGTTCGAGGATGTGCTTCTGGCCGGTCTCGCGCGCGACGGCGGGCTCTACGTTCCGGCCCAATGGCCGACGCTGTCGCGGGAGACGATCGCCTCGTTTGCGGGGAAGCCGTTCGCCGAGGTGGCGACCGAGGTGATGGCGCCGTTCGTCGGCAGCTCCATCGACAAGCCGACGCTGCTCGCCATGGCGCGCGAGGCTTACGGCCGCTTCGACCATCCCGCGGTGACGCCGCTGGTGCAGATCGACCGCAACCGCTGGGTGCTCGAGCTGTTCCATGGTCCGACGCTGGCGTTCAAGGACGTGGCGATGCAGCTCCTCGCCCGGCTCATGGACCACGCGCTGGCGCGGCATGGCAAGCGGGCGACGATCGTCGGCGCGACGTCGGGCGACACGGGCGGGGCGGCCATCGAGGCGTTCCGCTCCTCGCGCCGCGTCGACGTGGTCATCCTGTTTCCGGACGGGCGGGTGTCGGACGTGCAGCGGCGCATGATGACGACGCCCACGGAGGCGAATGTTCACGCGGTTGCCGTCAAGGGTACGTTCGACGATTGCCAGGCGCTCGTCAAAGCGATGTTCAACGATCACGC
>JAFKKW010000228.1 GCA_017304275.1 Hyphomicrobiales bacterium
CGACCTGCACGACGACGAAGGCGTGCGTCACGACGGCTCCTGGAACGGCCTCCGTAAAAGCGGCGAGCGTCCGGAGCGCCAGCCCGATCACGATCCAGGCATAACCGAGATGCAGCACCCAGACGATGGGCTCGGAGCGCGTTGCGGTCCCGCGCCAAAGCACGAGGCGCGCGCCGTTAGAAACCGTCGCGACCAGCGCGGTGACGCCGAGCACCGCCTCGGGAGCCGCGGCGATTTCGAGCGGCACGAGCAGGGCCAGCGAAGCCAGCGCGAAGACGTCGAGCCTCGGGCTGCGCCGCGGTTTAGGCGCGGACGCATTATTTCCGTGCAGCCAGTTATGGGTGAAGGCTGGGATGATCCTGCCGCCGATGATGGCGACCATGAGTGTCACCACCAGAATGGCCGCGCGCACCGGAGCGAGGGGATCGATCGCGACGTAGCCTCCGTTCCCGAAATGGAAGAGGATGTTGCAGAGCGTCAGCACGGCGACCAGCACGAGAAAGACGAGATTGCGCAGCGCCGGCCGTATGAAAAGTTGCCGCGCGGCCATGCCGCCGAGTAGGGGAAGGAAAAGCACGTCGATGACGGCAACGAGCGGATAAGGAAGGCCGGCGGAGAAGCCCGTGGCGAGACGGCCGAGCAGCCAGGTTGCGAACAAAAGAACGAGAGGCAGGCCGGAGAGAGGCAGCGCACCGGTCCAGTTCGGCACCGCCGTCAGCAGGAAGCCGCCGATGGCGGCGGCGGCAAAACCAAACACCATCTCGTGGGCATGCCAGGCGAACGGCGACCCGGCGATGGGGAGCCACTCCTGCGACCAGCCGGCACCCGCCGCCGCAAGCCAGACGATCCACCCAGCCATTGCCAGCGCGGCGTAGGCACCCGCGCCGAGAAAGAACGGGCGGAAGCCGTAGGAGAAGACCGCATCCAGGTTCGGACGTGCCGTGGGCGGCGATGCAGGGGGTGCTGAATGGGGCAGTTGCGAAAAAGCCATGGCAGCTGCGCCGGAGAAGCCGCAGCGCGGCCAAGGCTCCGAACCTCCTTGCAATCATGCTTGCAACTGAGGTTAGCGCGTCGTCATGGGGAGCGCCTTAACCGTGGTCAACCGGCGGTGACATGGGCGCGTCAGAATCCTTCCTCGCCGCGATCGCCCGATTCGACGAACTGCACGAGCACCGCCACGTCGACGATCGACACCTGCTCGCGGTCGACCGAGACACCGAGCGGCCGCAGTTTTGCGAGCGCGCGCGACAGGCTCTCGGGCTTCATGCCGAGCCTGTTGGCGATTAGCGCTTTCTCGTAGGGCATCTCTATGGTCGCGCCCCCCTCCCGCGCCGACGCCAGGCGTACCAGGAAGTCGGCAAGACGCTGCGGCGCCGAGAGCAGCTTGATGTGCTCGATCTGCTCGACCAGCGCCTTGAGGTGGTACGACGCCGAGGCGAGCATCGAGAGCGCCAGCTCGGGCTGCTCCATGATGCGGCGGCGCAAGACCCGGCCGTCCACCCGCAGCAGGCGTGAATCCGTCACGACCTCGGCGCTCACCGGATAGCGCCCGCCAAGGAACATGGCAGCCTCCGCGAATGTCTCTCCACGTCGATAGACGCCGACGACCGCTTCGTTTCCGTCAGGCGTGACGCGGTAGAGTTTGATCCATCCGCCGAGCACGACGAAGAACGCATCCGCCGCCTCGCCTTGCCGGAAGAGCGTTTCGCCCTTCCTGTAGACACTGACGGGCTGATTTCCGACCAGCGACTGTGCGATCTCCTGCGATACCGCGCCGAGCAGTGGCGTTGAGCGCACAATCCGCCAGTCCGAGGGGTCCATCGCTTCACCTTCCGGAAACCCGCGGTTCGGTGCGATTAAATGCGTTTCAGATAGCCTGTCGAATAGCGGCGACTGAACGCATCGCAATCCGAGCTATCGAGATACCAATAACGATCGCCAGCAGGCGGTCAAGCCTCTGAGGCCATGCCCGGGCCGGGCCGTCCGGTTGAAAAAGGCCTCTGGGATCAAGGTGAAGGACGCCGACGTGCGGGCTACGGCCGCCTCCCGTCCTGCGCCGAAGCCGGTTCTGTCGTTTCTGATCGAGGACGAGGCATTGCTCGGGGAGGCAGTGGTCGTTCATCTTATGATCGTCCCTGGTCCCAGAGGCTCCAATCGCAAAAGCATTCGTCGACAAGCATCGGGAAGCCGATGTCGGTTTCGCCTCACTTGCGATAGTCGGCTTCGCTCACTTTCTCCAGCCAATCGACAGCTTTGCCATCGAGAGATTCCTGGATCGCGATATGCGTCATGGCATTGGTCGGGGTTGCGCCGTGCCAGTGCTTCAGGCCGGGCGGGAACCACACGACATCTCCCGGCCGCACTTCGTCGATCGGGCCGCCCTCACGCTGAATCCAGCCGATGCCGGATATGATGATCAGCGTCTGGCCAAGCGGATGCGTGTGCCAAGCTGTTCGAGCGCCGGGCTCGAATGTAACCGCAGCGCCGCCGACGCGTGCAGGATCAGG
>JAFKKW010000229.1 GCA_017304275.1 Hyphomicrobiales bacterium
ACCTGCGTCTGCAGCGCCGCGCGGAGCTTTGCATAAGCCGATTGGAACGCCGCGTAGGCATCGAGATGCTTCTGGCGCGCCGCGCAGACGTCGTGCACCGCTTGATCCGTCTCCGTCTTGTCCCACGCGACGACCTGGCTCACGAACGCCCGGCAGGAGGCTTCCGTCGCATCCACATGACCTTCCTGGTCGTAGCCGATGACAAGCGTTTCGGGCATTTGCGACACGTCGGTCTGCTGCGCAGAAGCCGGCGAGACAGCGACCGACGATAGAAGCAGGGACGCGGCCATCAGGCGGATCATGAGAGCGAGCCTTCGAACAAGCAGGCGCAGAGAATAGCACGGCGCGAAGCCCCGAGGCCCCGGCAAATCGCGTTGGTTAAGCCGCCGCCTGGCTGATCGCGACCAGCTTGTCGAGGGCCGCCGCGGCACGCCCCGAGCCGATCGCCGCCTCGGCGAGCCCGACGCCTTCGGCGAGCGTGTCCGCGCGGCCCGCAACCACCAGCGCCGCCGCCGTGTTGAGCAGCACGATGTCCCGATAAGGCCCCGTCGCACCTGCCAGCAGATCCTTGAGCGCTTTCGCGTTGTGCGCGCTGTCGCCGCCCTTGAGCTCGGCGAGCGTGACCCGTTGCAGACCCGCATCCTCGGGCGTCACCTCGAAGGTGGTGATCTTGCCGTTGTCGAGACAGGCCACCGCGGTCGGCCCCGTGGTCGACAGCTCGTCGAGCCCGTCGTGTCCGTGCACGACCCAGGCCCGCTCAGAGCCCAGCGCCCGCAGGACCTCTGCGACCGGCATCACCCATTCATGCGCGAATACCCCGACCACGTGCCGGCGCACGCCCGCGGGATTGCAGATCGGGCCCAGCAGGTTGAAAAGCGTGCGTACGCCGAGCTCCGCGCGGGCGGGCCCCCACGCCTTGAAGGCCGGATGATGCTGGGGCGCCCACAGGAAGCCGACACCGGCTTCGTCCACCGCGCGCGCGATCGAGGCGGACCCGCAATCGATCTTGACGCCCAGCGCCGCCAGCACGTCGGAGGCACCCGAGAGCGACGACACCGAGCGGTTGCCGTGCTTGGCCACCTTGAGGCCGGCGCCGGCCGCGACCAGCGCCGCCCCGGTCGAGACGTTGAACGTGCCGTGTCCGTCGCCGCCGGTCCCCACGATGTCGATCGCATCCGGCGCCACCGTGACGGCGCTCATTCTCGCGCGCATGGCGCGCGCCGCTCCGGCGATCTCGTCCACCGTCTCGCCGCGCACGCGCAGTCCCATGAGGAAGGCGGCCATCTGCGCCGGCGTCCCTTCGGCCGTCAGCGCATCGACGGCTTCCACCATGCGGTCCTGTGAGAACGTTTCTCCCGCGGCGACCGCCTGCAGAAACGATTTGACCCCCGTCGTGCCGTTCATCGGTCCCCGCCCTGCCGCCTACGCTGCGGCGCGCGGACGCGACGCGGTGCGCCGGCGCGGGTTGAGCCCCGCGATCTCGAGGAAGTTCGCGAGCAGCGCATGGCCCTGCTCGGAGGCGATGCTTTCGGGATGGAACTGCACGCCATGCACGGGATGCGTCTTGTGCATGAGCCCCATGATGATGCCGTCCTCGGTCTCGGCGTTGACCGTGAGGCAGTCCGGCAGGCTCTTGCGCTCGACGATCAGCGAGTGATACCGCGTCACCTCGATCTTGGGCGGCAACCCTTTGAACACGCCGGTGTCGCTGTGCGTGATGGTGGAGAGCTTGCCGTGCATGGGCTCCGGCGCGCGGATCACCTTGCCGCCGTAGGCCTGGCCGATGGATTGGTGCCCGAGGCAGACGCCGAGGATTGGGATCTTCGAGCCCGCTTTCGCGATGAGATCGAGGCACACGCCCGCTTCGTTGGGCGTGCAGGGGCCGGGCGAGAGCACGATCGCCTTCGGCTTCATCCCGATCACCTCGTCCGCGGTGACCTTGTCGTTGCGGATTACCTCGCTCGTCGAGCCGAGCTCCCCGAGAAAGTGCACGAGATTGTAGGTGAAGCTGTCGTAGTTATCGATCAGGACGAGCATGGGAGGACGCTAACCTGTTGAATTGCCGAGGGACCGTAACGCAGTTCGGGGCATCGATCCACTCCGCCCGAAAGCCCGCGATCGTCACCGGTCCCGCCCGGCGGGAGCTTCGTGTTAGCAGAATATGGCGGCAAGCTCGACCAATTCCAACCTCGTCGCGGCGCGCGTGCCCAGCGGGGTTCCGACCGCGCGCCCACAGTTGATGCAACTCGTCCCGTGCCATTTGCTGCGGCCGAAGGTTAGCCCTCGGAGATACGGATCGCAGGCTCACGAGAGCTGCGCCTCGTAGCACTGAAGGGCGGCATTGACGGTCGAGAGCACGGGCGTCTCCAAGCCATGCGTCCGCCCGCGCCGCAGCATGTCTCCCACGATGTGGTCGGCTTCCGTCCGCCTCCCGGCGAGCATGTCGCGCAGCATGGAGGAGGTGAACGTCGAGCCGGGCTCGGTCAGCGACTTCCTGT
>JAFKKW010000230.1 GCA_017304275.1 Hyphomicrobiales bacterium
CAACAGCCACGTCTCGCTTGTCGACGCGTCGATGACCGGCATGCTGCCCGTCATCAACGAGGAATGCATCGCCCAGGCCATTCGCACCGGGCTCGGCCTCAAGGCCGAGATCAATCTCAACAGCGTTTTCGACCGCAAGAACTATTTCTATCCGGATCTGCCGCAGGGCTATCAGATCAGCCAGTACAAGCAGCCGATCGTCGGCGAAGGTGAGATCGAGATCGACGTCGACGGCGAAGCCAAGCGCGTGCGGATCGAGCGCTTGCATCTCGAGCAGGACGCCGGCAAATCGATCCACGACCAGAGCCCGGAATACTCCTACGTCGATCTCAACCGCTCGGGCGTCGCGCTGATGGAGATCGTCTCCAAGCCCGACCTGCGCTCGTCAAAGGAGGCGCAGGCCTACGTGACCAAGCTGCGCACCATCCTGCGCTACCTCGGCACCTGCGACGGTGACATGGAGAAGGGCAACCTGCGCGCGGACGTCAACGTCTCCGTGCGCAAGCCCGGCGACGAGCTCGGCACGCGCTGCGAGATCAAGAACGTCAACTCGATCCGCTTCATCGGCCAGGCCATCGAGACCGAGGCGCGCCGCCAGATCGACATCATCGAGGATGGCGGCGCCATCGACCAGGAGACGCGCCTGTTCGACCCCGGCAAGGGCGAGACGCGGTCCATGCGTTCGAAGGAAGAGGCCCACGACTATCGCTACTTCCCCGATCCGGACCTGCTGCCGCTCGAGCTCGAGCAGGGCTACGTCGACGATCTCGCCCGCCACCTGCCGGAGCTGCCCGACGAGAAGCGCGCCCGCTTCGCGAAGGACTACGGTCTATCGGCCTACGACGCGACCGTGCTCGTCGCCGAGCGCGCCAATGCCGACTTCTTCGAAGCCGTTGCCAAGGGGCGCGACGGCAAGCTTTCGGCGAACTGGGTCATCAACGAGCTGTTCGGCCGCCTGAACAAGGAAGGCCGCGGCATCGAGCAGTCGCCGGTCTCCGCCCAGCAGCTCGGCGGCCTCGTGGACCTGATCGCGGAGGGCACCATCTCCGGCAAGATCGCCAAGGACCTGTTCGAGATCCTCTGGACCGAAGGCGGCGACCCGGCCGACATCGTCGAAGCCCGCGGCATGAAGCAGGTCACCGACACCGGCGCCATCGAGAAGGCCGTCGACGACATCATCGCCGCCAACCCGGACAAGGTCGAGCAGGCGAAGGCCAAGCCCTCGATGATCGGCTGGTTCGTGGGCCAGGTGATGAAATCCACCGGCGGCAAGGCCAACCCCGCCGCCGTGAACGAGATCCTGAAGCGCAAGCTCGGTCTCGGATAGGGTCGGGGGCGGTTGAAACGAAAGGGCTTTCGGCCGGAGCGGCTGAGGCTCCATCGACACAGACCCGCCAAGATATGGCGCCTGAGACCAAGCGCCTGTTGCAAGCCGCGATCACCTCGGCAAGCCTTCGGCCTGCGGGGATTCGGGCGAAAGGGCGCGGGGACCTCAATGAGCTTCATTCTGACGACGATCAGACGCAGTGCCGGACGTGTGCTGCTGGCAGCCGCGGCGATGGCGCTGTTGGCGATGGCGCCTGCCATTCCGACGGTCCAGGCCGCGCCGCAGTCCGTCGGCCCGTTCGCGAACCTCGACGGCTGGTGGGGCGGGATCGGACGCCTGCGCTTCAAGGACGGCAAGACCGAGGACGTGAAGTGCCGCGCCACGTATTTCATCGAGGGCGAGGGCAACGAGCTGAAGCAGACCATCCGCTGCGCGTCCGCCAGCGGCAAGATCGAGGTCAAGAGCACGGTCCGCCATGCCGCCGGCAAATTGAGCGGCGAATGGCATGAGGCCATGTACAACATCAACGGCGTGCTAGCCGGCGATGTCACGGAGCGCGGCTATCGCGTCTCGGTCGAGGGCAAGGAGGGCTCGACGCTCTCGGCCAACATGGAGATCATCGTCAAGGACAAGCGCCAGATGGTCGAGATCCAGTTTTTCAGCGAGACGCTGATCGGCCTGACCCTCATGCTGAACAAGGGCTGAGCAGCGCGCACCGCCGAGGATCGATGTCACGTGTATCTGGACCCCGACCTCCGTCGGGGTGACGTTGCGGGTGGGGCAGCCGGCAGTCTGAAACTCTCCGTCATCCCGGCGCAGGCCGGGATCCAGACACTTATCCCCAGTGGCAATGCACTAACCCGGAAACCCGTCCGTCTGCCTGAGCGCCTCGCCGAGCACCATCGCCGCGGCAACCGCGATGTTGAGCGAGCGCAGGCCCTCCCGCATCGGAATGCGCACCCGCGCGTCCGCGCGCTGGTGCACGGACTCGGGCACGCCCGCGCTTTCCCGCCCCAGGAGCAGCACGTCGCTCGGGCGGAACGCGAACCCGATGTGCGTATCGACGGCATGCGTTGTGAGAAGTACGAGCCGCGGCGGCGATTCGGCGGACGCGAGGCCGGCTTCGAAGGTGGCGAAACTTTCATGACGGGCGAT
>JAFKKW010000231.1 GCA_017304275.1 Hyphomicrobiales bacterium
GTCGCAGCCGGATAGTCTCCGCATGCGATCCGCTCCTCGCAGTCCGATTGCGAGGGCCAGCGGATTTCTATGCCGCGCAGGAGCTTCAGGTGCTCCTCCGTCAGTATGACGGCCCCGTCTGCATCGAGAGCGAGATCCGCGTCGCTCACGCCGCGCGCGCCGCGGTAGCCCCGCATCGCATCGCGAAGATCGTCGAGACTGGTGTTGCGTAGTCTGTATGTCCCCGGCTGCAGCACGCCATGGCGCAAGACGCGGGCAAGAACGAAGAGCATCTCGACATGCCGCCGCGCAAGCGTGTCGGCATCCTCCGTCGCGAACACCTCGGCGAGCTGTGCGACGAGGTCGGAGCGCCCATACGGACGTTCCGGATCCAGCATCGGCGCGCCGCGTTCCGCGCCGTCCCAAGAGAAGCACATCGTCCGCAGCAGGATGAGGTGTTGCGACGTAATCTCGAACGGCCCGCTCCCGAACCAGCCGCCCTCCGGAACGGCGTCGGCAAGCGCCGTTGCGGGATCGGCCCATACATCGGCAATGCGGGCGGGGAGCGCAGGGCGATCGCCGGCGTCGATCTGCGCACCGATCATATGCCGCGCAGCCGCAAGTTTTGCGTCGTCCGGGCTATCGCCCGCCTTCCGCGCCTGGCGATAAGCGCGGAAAAATCCGAACATGAACTTGACGCGATCGAGCACGGATGCCGCCTGGGGATGGATTGAACAATGGAAGCGCCGCCCGCGGAACGGGAAGGATCGCTACCGCACCATCACCTTGGTGACGAAGTGGCAGGGACGATACTTGCGCGTTTCGATGGAGATGCGCGTTCCGGGCGCCACCGGTTGTTGGCCGCGCGTATCGAGAAAAACCACCAGCCCGCTGTCCGTCACCACCTCGGCCGTGCTCGCGGCCCAGACGCGTACGATACCGCTGAAGTTATGTACCCCCGGTTCGAACCGGTCGAGATCGTCCATAATCCTACTCTCCTGCACCACCCCAAGCGGGACCTGAACCGGAGCCCCGCGAGCACGTCGAAGGCTAATCCGGAGGGCTGCTCTGCCGCGTGAGCGGAACAAAGCACACCGGAATGATCTCCCTCAAGACGGTCGATTGATCGCTCCGCTTTTCGACAAGAATGAGTTGCTGCGCGACTGCGCCGACCGGAATGGCGAGCCGGCCGCCGGGTGCGAGCTGTGCGATGAGCGCCGGGGGAACCTCCGGCGGAGCGGCGGCGACGAGGATCGCATCGAAGGGTGCGGCCTCCGGCCAGCCCTGGTATCCGTCGCCGACCCGCGACTGGATGTTGTCGATCCCCAGCTTGTCGAACGCCGCGCGTGCCCGCGCGGCGAGCGGCGCCGAAATCTCGATCGTAAAGACGGTATCGACCAGCCGCGACAGCACGGCGGCCTGGTAGCCGGAGCCGGTGCCGATCTCGAGCACCCGGTCATTGGGTTTGAGATCAAGGATCTCGGTCATCAGCGCCACGATGAACGGTTGCGAGATCGTCTGCCCGAAGCCGATCGGCAACGGCTGGTTGAGATAGGCCTCCGAAAGATGCTCCGGCGGCACGAAGAGATGGCGCGGAACCTCGCGCAGCGCCGTCTGCACGCGCGGCGAAATCGCGCCGCGTCCGTGCTTGCGCGCAAACGCCACCGCGGCCGCTGCAACCTCGCGCACCATCGCCTCGCGCCGCGCTGTCATTTCGTCGTCGGTTGCACTCATGTCCGCACCTGCATCCAAGCCTGCGATTCAACGCCGGCGAAATCCATCCGACAATGGTCGAGATACGACGGTCGTCCGCGCGTGTCGGGCGGAGGAATGAAAACGGATGAAAATGACATCGTTTCGACCAACTCAGGCCGCACACATGGCGTGTGCGGATCACGAGTAGCGTCAGGGAGTAGTGAGCATGGTTTTCAGTCGCAAGCCCGACCCCGCACCGGCAGAAGCGCTTCAACCGCAGTTGCGCCGCATGGACCGGTCTCCGGGGGTGGAGAAACAGCATCTGCACGCCGTGGCATCCGCAGGCGCCGACACGCAATCCGTGATCGGCAACGATCTCTCGATCGAAGGCGACGCCATCACCATCCGCTGCAAGGGCTCGCTGAAGGTCCTCGGAAATATCCAGGCGGATCTGCACAGCCGCGAGCTCGAGGTCGGCAGGGAGGCGGTCATTCAGGGAGCCGTCGCCGCCGAAACCATCGACGTCTTCGGCCGCGTCAACGGCGCCATCATGGGCAAGCACGTGGTGCTGCACGCGACCGCCCAGGTCGATGGTGACATCCACAGCCATCTCCTCTCGATCGAGCAAGGCGCCTCTTTCGACGGCCGTTCCCGCCGCGTCGCCGATCCGGCCGAGATCGCCCCGCAGCTTGAGAAGTCCGGCGCGCCTCCGCTGCCGGACGCGGCCCGTCCGTCGAGCATCGGCGTGCCGCCGGCGGTGCCGACCTACAAGTATCCGACCGCGGGGTAAGCCGCTCCGACGGAGCCCAACAATTCATCGTCGCATCAGCGCGGATGATCGTGGGCGTCGCACGGGGCCTCAAATGAACTACCGCCACATCTATCATGCCGGAAATTTCGCCGACGTCCTGAAGCACGCCGTGCTCGCTCTCGTCATCGAGCACTTGAAGCTGAAGGAGGCTCCGTTCCGCGTCATCGACACGCACGCCGGCACCGGGCTCTACGATCTCACGAGCGCGGAGGCGGAGAGAACCGGGGAATGGTGGGAAGGCATCGGCAGCCTTCTTCCCGCCGCGCCGCTCCTTCGGCGGCAGCAACGCCTTGAGCGCCATCCAGCCGTCGAGCGCCAACACCTTCGTCTGACGATCCTTTGCGAACAATGCCGCGAGGCGGGCGGCATCCTCGGGATGCGCCTCGTTGACGATCAGGCGATCGACCGGGCGCATGAGGCGGCGTGCGATGAGCGGGCTCCCCGGATAGCGCACGATCCGCTCGCCGCCATCGTTCTCGGCACAGACCACGTTCAGATAAGGCGCCAGCATGGACGCGATCTCG
>JAFKKW010000232.1 GCA_017304275.1 Hyphomicrobiales bacterium
TCCCATGACGCTCGCCGCCGCCATGAAGGTGGTCGCGTCCGAAATGCGCCTCGGACGCTTGTCGGAAATCGAGGCGACGGCGCGGGCGTTGCATGCCAAGCTCCTGCGGCGCCACAAGGAGCCCGGAACGCGGCAATGAGCGCTAGGCTTTCCTGAGCGTTCGGTCGCAAACGCTTAAAGCTGCCAGACGGAGGTTCGCTTGATCTCGGCGTCCTCGAGCTCGCGGGTGACCGGCACCTGGTATTCGGCGGTACGCCGAAAGCGGTCACGCGGGAAATAGCTGCGCTGCGGATCGCCGATCAGCACGAGCGCTCCGTTGGCCGCGGCGCGCTCGATGTAGGCCGTGACGCGCGCGGCCAGCTCGCGCTCGTAGAAGAGATCTCCCACCAGCACGACATCGGCAGCGCGCGGCGGCTCGGCCAGAAGATCCTCCGTCGTCGTCTCCACCGCGATACCGTTCAGGGCGGCATTGATGCGGACGGCGGCGACGGCCAGGGCGTCGATGTCGGCGGCGAGAACGGCCGCGGCGCCGGCACGCTTTGCGGCAATCGCCGTCAAGCCCGAGCCCGTGCCGAGATCGACCACCGACTTCGCGGCCACCAATGCGGGATTGTCGAGCAGATAGCGCGCGAGCGCCTGTCCGCCGGCCCAGGCAAAAGCCCAGTACGGCGGCGGCACGTTCATTTCCCCCAGCTCCTCCTCGGTCTTCTGCCAGATGGGCAGGCTTTCCTCGGCGAGGTGGAGGCGAATCTCCGGAACCAGCGGTGGGCTCAGCGGGCGCGTGTTGGCGGCGATAAAGCGTTGCGCGGCCGCCTCGTCGTGCGGGTCCAGCGCGCCGGGCATGGCGACGCTCATGTCCTCTTCGCGGGTTTCTTGCTCGCAGGCTTCTGTTTTGCAAGGCCACCCATGCGGCAGACCTCGGCCCATTCGGCATTCGCCACCGGCTGCACGGAGAGGCGGAACGACTTCACGAGCGACATCTCCGACAGGCGCGGATTGGCTTTGACATCCTCGAGCGTCACGGGGCGCGGCAACGGCTCCACGGCGCGCACGTCGACGCACTGCCACTTGCCGGTGTCGTCGGTGGGATCGGGGTGGGCGAGCGCGATCACCTCGCAGATGCCGACGACCTCCTTGCCGATGTTGGAATGGTAGAAGAAGCCGCGGTCGCCGATCTTCATCGCCTTCATGTTGTTGCGAGCGGTGAAGTTGCGCACGCCCGTCCACGGCTCGCCCTTGGCGCCCTTTGCGACCAGGTCGTCCCAGGAGAAGGCGTCGGGTTCGGATTTCAGGAGCCAGTAGGCCATGCGGTTACGGTTCTCGTCGTTCGGACTGGCGAGACCTTACGCCATATTGGGCGCGGCTCAAGTCTAGGGCGGCCTAGCGAGGAAGACGCAGCAGGGGTTCGCCTCCGTCTTCTCAATCCTCGGCCTTGAAGGGGCGGCTCATGAGGCCCGCGATGGCGTCGTCGACCGAGACGCGCCCTTCAAGGACGGCGTGCACGGCGGCGGTGATCGGCATCTCGATGCGCTTCTCGTCCGCGAGCCGCGCGACGGCGGCGGCGGTATAGACGCCTTCCGTCACGGAGACGCGGGCTCCGAGAACGGACGCCAGGCTCTCGCCATGTCCCAGCGCGCGGCCGAGGCTCATGTTGCGTGATTGGGGGCTGCCGCAAGTCAGCACCAGATCGCCGAGCCCGGAGAGTCCCATCAAAGTCTCCGGACGGGCGCCGAGGGCATGGCCGAGGCGGCGCATCTCGGCGAATCCGCGCGTGACGAGGGCGGCATGGGCGCTGGCGCCCATGCCTTTGCCGTCGACAATGCCGGCGGCGATGGCGAGCACGTTCTTCAGCGCGCCGCCGAGCTCCACACCGACGATGTCGTTCGACCAATACAGGCGAAGCTGCCGGTCGCCCAGGCGCTCGGCAAGCAGCCGTCCGAGGCGCTCGTCGCGGCAGGCCAGCGTGAGGGCGGCGGGAAGGCCGCGCGCGACGTCAGCGGCAAAGCTCGGACCGGAGAGCACGGCGAGCGTCATGTCGGGCACGGTCTCGGCCAGCACGTCGCCCATCAGCTTGCCGGTGGCCTGCTCGACGCCCTTTGCGCAGACGATCAGCGGCTGGCCCGCACGCACCTTGGATGCCAGCGCGGCCGTTACCGCGCGCACATGCTGGGCCGGACAGACGAGCAGGATCGCGTCGGCGCTCGCGCAATCTTCGAGCTTGCCGGTGGCCGCGAGCCGCGGATCAAGGGCGATGCCGGGCAGGAAGGCGCGGTTGACGTGGCGCATGTTGATGTCGGAGACCGTGTCGGCCTCGCGCGCCCAGAGCACGACGTCGCGCCCGGCCAACGTCAACGTCTGGGCCAGGGCCGTGCCCCATGCGCCGCCGCCGATCCCGCCGATCCTGTCGATGGTCATCCGCTCCCCCCCTCCCGCTCGTGACGCTTACATAGCACGTGCCGGTCCGTGGCGGCGC
>JAFKKW010000197.1 GCA_017304275.1 Hyphomicrobiales bacterium
GCCGGCGCTGCTGTTCGTGCTGCTGATCTTAAATGCGGCGACCGAAGTCTTCTCCGAGACCTTCATCGGGCGTGCGATCATCTTCGCGACCGTGATCCAGATCGCCATTCTCGTCGGCTCCATCGCCTACTGGCAGCTTCCGGCGCCGTCGATGAACTATTTCGCCGTGCTGCCGGCGCTGTTGCTGGCCGGCCTGATGCTGGGCTCGCTTTCGCTCTTCATCTCGTCGGTGATCAAACAGCTCGAGAACTTCGCGGGCGTCATGAACTTCGTGATTTTCCCGATGTTCTTTGCGTCATCCGCGCTGTACCCGCTCTGGCGCATCCGGGAGTCGAGCCCGCTCCTCTACGAGATCTGCCTGGTCAATCCGTTCACCTATGCCGTCGAGCTCATCCGTTTTGCGCTTTACGGCCAGATCGGGGCCCGCCTAGAGGACGGATCGCTCGATCTTACAAACCTTTATGTTGTCACGGCGTATACGGTACTGTTCCTTGGAGCGGCGGTGTATGCCTACAATCCTTCCAAGGGATTGATCGCCCGGCGCGGCGGACCCGGCGGCGCGGGCTGAACCGGAGGAGCCTTCGGCGAGGCTGGAGAAAAGCAAGAGAGAAGAAAAATGACCAGGACCGCTCATACCTTCCGTATACCGCTACTGCTCGCCGCACTGCTCGTAGCGCCATCGCCACTGCTTGCCGGTGCCGCAGCGCCCCATACCGAGATCCAGGGTGAACAAGAGGCTGCGCCGCCGCCGATCGATATGACCAGCTCCTGGCCGTGCGTGCAGCGCAAAGTTGAATCCCTATCCGTCGCGGCGATCTGGGATGGCCCCTCCATCGAGGGCGTCAAGGGATGGTTCCGCGAGCCCGGAATGTCGGACCTGATCGAGCTGCTCTCGACGCGGCGCGTCCCCGTGGAGGAGGCCGAGCAAGCCATCACGACGTATGTCGACGGGGTGCCGAAGGAGCAGCGAGACGAAAAGTTGCTGCTCCTGTTCGCCGGCCTGTTCGACAAGATGGCGGGCCAGCGCCGGGGCGTGATGTCGGGTATCGAAAAATACCAGAAGTCACAGCAGGCGCGCGCGAAGGAGCTGGAGCGGCAAAGCACGGTGATCGCCGACCTCGAGAGCAAGCAGCCGCCAGGCACCACCGAAGACACGCCGGAAATTGCAGCTTTGCGCGAAAAGTTCAACTGGGCGCAGCGCATCTTCCAGGAGCGCCAGTCGAGCATTCCGTTGGCCTGCGAGCTTCCGGTGCTGATCGAGGAGCGTCTCTATGCGCTGACGCGCACCATTCGCGGGCTGATGACGAGTTAAACGCGTGCGTGCAATCGGCGTGTCTGGATCCCGGCCGTCGATGCGAAGCATGGCTCCGCCATGACGCCGGGATGACGTTATCGTTAGGGAATGCAACAGCCCAACTCACCGTCACTCCGGCGCAGGCCGGAGCGCCGACGCGTTTCCTCGGGCCGAAGTGCTGTTTTCCCCTGAAACCGAAGCGCCCCACGATCAGTTTTGTCGGTTTGATTGAATCGGGGCCGCGCTTTGATGAGACCGATGATGCACGCGTCGGACGGATAGGGTCCGAAGCGATCATGGTCGAGGCGCACGCGCCGGTGCGTCAGGGGACTGGCGTTGCCTTCACGAGGTCGAAGCCGGCCTGCTGCCAAGCGTCGGTGCCCTCCGGGAACCAGATCACGTTCTTGTAACCCCAGCTCAATGCGCGCTTACCTGCGTTCCACGACATCCAGCAGTCCTTGAGGCAGAAGAACACCACGGGCTTCGAGACGTCGTCCGCCGTGAGCGTCGCGAGGCGGGACTTGAAGTAGGTCTCGAACTCGGCCGACAGCACGCCATAGCCGACGTTGGGCAGCCAGTGTGCGCCCTCGATGGTCATATGCGTCGGGTCGCGCCAAACGGTGCCTGCGGGCAAATTCGGCGGTTTCGGCGCGCGCGGATACACGTCGATAAAGACCGCGCCGCCGCCCTTGAGCAGGGTCTCGGCCTCGTCCGCGCCGATGACGCGGGCGCCCGTCAGCGTTTTCGGAACAGGCGTGCGGTACGCGTCCGTGCGATAACCATCCGGCTCCGGCACGGTCGCTTCGTCGGCCGCTGTCGCGTGGCTAGCGGCCAGACAAAGAACAAGCGCGAGCGCGCTCCACATCGTGCGCACGCCTCGCCCTTGCTTTTCAGTGTGATTGCCGTTGCCCACGCTGCCGTCCCCCATCCTGCCCGCAGGCATCGCGCTTATGCGACATCACAACGGGCGTCAATGGAGCAACGGCACACTTTTCAGTCCCCGCCCGAAGGCTCAATTGGTGCTTTTGGGATACCGCGGCTCGGTGATGAGCTTGTTGTCCTCGTCGATGAGCGGGACGCCGAAGTCGAGCAGCACCTTGTCGATGTCGCCCTGGCGCTTGGCGATGACGTTGTTGATCTCGTGCTTCCAAGCCGTCTCGTTCGCCCGCACGCCCATGGTGATGCGGTACTCGAGATTCGGCATGCCAGGCTGCTTGGCCTCGAGCATCGGGCTCACGTGCAGTTCCTCGCCGCCGTGCTTGGCGTACCATCCTGCGTGCGGCCCCCAAAGGATGCCAACGTCGATCTCGCCGGAGCGGACATCGTTGAGCATGTCTTCCATGGGGTTCTGGTAGCGCGTGTCGACGATCAAGAGGTAGGACTTCGCCGTGGGCATCAGGCCCGCCTTAGCCACGTAGTCCGCGGCCGGTGCACCTGCCTGGATACCGACCTTCTTGCCTTTGAGCTTGGGGTCGAGGATCGAGGTGACGCCTTCGAGACCCGAGCCCTTCTTCGTCACAAGCGCATAGGTGGTGCGGTAGTAAGGGTTGGTATTGAGCGTGAACTCGTCCGCCTGGACCGTGCCCATGATCAGGTCGCAACGCTTTTCGGACAGCGTCTTGCGGACGAAACCCATGCCCTGCGGAAACCAGGTGTACTCCACCTTGGGACGCTTAAGCTCGTCGGCGACGATCTGTGCGATCTTGTTCTCGAACCCTTCGCCCTTCTCGTTCGAATACGGAAGGTTCGCGGGGGTGGCGCAAACGCGGAGAACATTGCGGTTCACCGCGTCTGCAAGATGGCCTTCGGCGGCGCTGGCGCTGCCCGAGGCAGCAACCAGGCAGCCCAACAATGCGAGTACGGCGCGCTTCCTCATTTTCCTCTTTTCCTCGTTTCTTGAGGCAGTCGCCGAAACTGCCGGCTTGTTAGCCGCCGAGACAGGCTTCCTCGGCTTCCTTTGCCTCTTTCGGCTTTTCAGCGCGCTGGTCGGCGCTCAAGCGGCCGCCCGGAAGGGCATCCGTCGAGCGGGCGCGGAGATAAACGTAAAGGTCGTCGATATAGCACATGACGTTCGGGTTATCGCCGAGCGCCGGCATGACGTACTTGGTGCCGGCTACGTCGCGAACCTGTCCGCTGGACACGACCTGCAGGAACTTCTCGTAGCTCATGGTCTTCAGCGAGTCGTGGAGCGCCGGCGCGAATGACGATCCTTCAGCGTTCGGTCCGTGACAGACGTGGCACTCGGCGTGATAGCGACGCCAGCCGGAGTAGGTGTTCCAATCGACCTGCATGACGTGGTCGGTATTTTCAGGATTGCGCTTCACGTCGTAGGTGGGTGTACCGTCGGGCAGAACCCACTTGCCGTCCTCGAACTTCTTGCCTTCCTGGTACTTTTTGTCGAGGACCGGATCCGGGAGAGGACTCTTGTCGCTGTCTTGCGCCACCGCACTGCCTGACGAAAGAGCCGCCATGCTCAAGCCTGCGGCAACAACCAAACCAAAACCAATCCTTTTCACGCGCGTGTCCCCTGTTTCCTGAAGGTCATCCATACCGTCCGGCCCAGGACATCACAACGCCCAAACCGGGAAATTGGCTCTCACAAAAGGGTGTGATCTTCCCTTGGTCCTCTTCAAAATTTGGTGACTTCCTCCACGCCATGCAAGCATTTTGAAGATTACATTCAAGCAACAAACCGGCGCGGGTTTCCCCGCGCCGGCTGCTATTTCTACTATCGTGCCATATTAGGGCAGCGTGTAGACCGTGAAGGTGCCACCGAGATCGGTGTACGACTTCAGGCCAGCGTAGTTGCCCACTGCACCGAGACCGTCGGTCGGCTTGTCGAGACCAGCCGCGAGGCCGATGCCAGCCCAGCCACCGACGCCCGAGAAGAGGCCGATGTACTGCTTGCCGCCAAGCGCGTAGGTCATGACGTTGCCGATCGAGCCCGAAGGCAGACGGTGCTTGAAGAGCTCAGCGCCATCCTTCTGATCGCGGCACTTGAAGTAGCCTTCAAGCGTGCCGTGGCAAGCGATGCCGCCAGCGGTCGTCAGAATGCCGGACCACACAGAGAAGGGCTCGTCGTGCTGGTGAACGATCTTGCCAGCAGCGCCATCCCAAATCGTGAAGTGACCGGTGTTCGACTTACCCTCAGGCGGGAACATCGAGAGCGTTGCACCAACGTACGGCTGACCCGGCGTGTACGAAACCTTGAAGGGCTCGTAGTCCATGCAGACGTTGTTGACCGGGATGTAGAACAGGTTCGTCAGCGGCGAGTAGGCAGCCGGCTGCTGATCCTTGAAGCCGAGAGCGGCCGGGCAGACGTTCTTCGTGTTGACGTCCGGTCCGTTGAGGAACGTCGACTTCGAAGCGACGACGGTCGGACGACCGTAGTTCGGCTTCGACTTGTCGAGCTCGACGCCCGTCGACCAGTTCAGGTCTTCGTCGTAGGGATTGGCAACGAGCGGCTCGCCGGTGAGGCGATCGATCGTGTAGCCGAAGCCGTTACGGTCGAAGTGGGTGAGAACCTTGCGGTCCTGGCCACCGATCTTCTGGGTGGTGAGGATCGACTCGTTCACACCGTCGTAGTCCCACTCATCGAACGGGGTCATCTGGTATGCCCAGGCGGCCACGCCGGTGTCGGGGTTACGAGCGAACAGCGTCATCGACCACTTCTGGTCGATCTGCTTGCCGTCCGGTCCAGCGCGCTGAGCCGGGTTCCAGGTCGAGGGGTTGCCCGTGCCGTAGTAGAAGAGGTTGGCATCCGGATCGTAGGAGGCATAGCCCCAGGTCGAACCGCCACCGATCTTCCACTGGTCGCCCGTCCAGGTCTTCAGAGACGAGTCCTTGCCGACCGGCTTGCCGAGCGAGATGGTCTTCTCAGGATCGACGAGGATGTCGGAGTCCGGACCCATCGAGTAAGCGCGCCATGCACGCTTGCCGTCGGCCAGGTTGTAGGCAGTGACGTGGCAGCGCACGCCGAACTCGGCGCCCGACGTACCCATGATCACCTTGTCGTTGATGATGATGATGAAGCCCGTGTGGGTCTCACCCTTCTTGGGATCGCCGTTGACTGCCTTCCACTTCTCCTTGCCGGTCTTGGCGTCGAGCGCGACGAGCGTCGTGTCGGCCTGACCGAGGATCAGCGTGTCGCCAGCGATCTGAACGCCACGGTTAACCGTGTCGCAGCACATCACGGGGATGACCGACGGATCCTGCTTCGGAGAGTACTTCCAGAGAATCTTCGGGCCAGAGGGGTCCGAGATGTCGAGAGCGAACACGTTGTTCGGGAACGCGGAGTTCAGATACATCCGGTCGCCGATCACGAGCGGCGAGCCTTCGTGACCACGAAGAACACCGGTCGAGAACTGCCAAGCGACCTTGAGGTCCTTGACGTTCGACGTGTTGATTTGATCGAGCTCCGAGTAACGCCAGCCGGCATACTGCCCCTGCTGCATTGCCCAGTTATTCGGGTCCGACGTCGCCTTAATGACGTCCTCGTTCGCCCAAACCGGCGAACTCAGAGCGGCAGTAGCGAGCAGCCCGCATGCGAGTGCACTTCTGCGCATCGCGCTTCCTCCTTAAAGTTCTTGCCACGCTTGCAAGCGGCAGCGAACGACAGCGTGTCACAGCCCAGAATACGGTTTATGGGATTTTTCCCTTGTTCTTCCGCTGACTTGCGAGTGGAGGCTCTTGCACTGTTAAGCCCCCTGAAGCCATCGCTACCGTGCGACCGTTTTACACTTTCTCGTGAGGTCCGCAAGCCAATCCGTGAGATCATTTTTCTTGCAACAGTAATAGGACAAGCCTTCTGACCCTTTTTTTGCGCCATTTCATCGAAGTTTTTTGCGTTGCGCCATTAATTATTGCGCTGCGCGCCTATATTTTCCCACCCAAAGGCGGGAGCTTCGCCTGTTGACTTTCTTTTTCAGATAACAATAATTGCTGCCCCTGTTTTTCTTTATTTTGCAGCTTGTTCACCGCTAATCGTTTGAATTTTTGACGGTTTTTCCCGTACTCGCGTGGACAATTGCGTGCGCGACATCTCAGCGCGCGACGAGTTGCGAGACGACCCGGTCGGGGTTACATCCTCTTCGCCGCAACAAAGGGTTGAGCCCGTGCCTCTCCGTAGAGATCTCGCTACCGACCGCCGCTCCCTGTTGCGTACCGCCGGAGCCTTCGCTGCTCTCGCGTCGGCGTTTCCCGCAACAGCCCGCAAGGCGATGGCCGAAGCCGCAGATGCCTCGTCGCCATTCGTCGCCGAGATCGCCCCGGGCGTTTATACCCACAAAGGGCAAATCGCCGAGTATGCGCCCGGCAACGAGGGCGATATCGCGAACGCGGGCTTCATCGTTGGGCGCGACGCCGTCGCCGTCGTCGACACGGGCGGCAGCATGCGGGTCGGCGCCCGCCTTCGCGCGGCAATCCGCTCCGTTACGCCGCTACCCATCCGCTATGTCATCAATACCCACATGCATCCGGACCATGTGTTCGGGAACGCGGCTTTCGAGCCGGATCAGCCCGCATTCGTCGGCCACCACAAGCTCGCGCGCGGCTTGAGCGCGCGGGCGGAGCGCTATATCGCAATCAACAAGGAAGCCCTCGGCGAAGAGGCATTTGCCGGCACGAAGATCGTGCTTCCGACGCTTGCCATCAGCGAAGCGACGACGCTCGATCTCGGGGGGCGGACGATCGCGCTCGAGCCGCAAAAGACCGCGCACACCGACAACGATCTCGTCATCCGCGACGTCGAGAGCGGCACGCTGTTCCTGGGCGACCTCGTGTTTGCAGAGCATTGCCCGACGCTGGACGGGTCGATCCTCGGCTGGCAGGCCGTGCTCGATCACCTGACGCAGACGGCTGCCCCGCGCGCCGTGCCGGGGCACGGCCCCGCTTCGATGGCTTGGCCCGATGCAGCGAGGCCGCTGCAGCACTATCTAAAGGTTGTAACCGACGAGATTCGGGTGCTGATCAAGGACAACCGCACCCTGTCAGACGCCACGGCGACGGTCGGCCTATCGGAAAGGAATGCATGGCAGCTCTTCCAGGAGTATCATGCAAGAAACGTCTCGGCGGCGTTCGCGGAACTCGAATGGGAGTGACGACGGGCGCCGGATCCCACAGCGGGACGCGGACGAATCGGAGGACGTACATGGCCTATCCCCATTCCAGCTCCCTTGGCGCGCGCCTCTTGGGCGTGGCAGCCAGCCTCGCTTTCGCATTGGTCGCCGGGGCCGGTGCCCACGCGGCTGACGAAGAGGACATCTGGCCTGCCCTGCAGAAGGATCTCTTTGCCGAGCGGTCCGTGGTGGAGGATCCGTCGGCGGTGGTGCTCGAGGCGCCCTACCGCGCCGAGGATGCCGCCCTGGTTCCGCTCACCATTCGCATCCCGTCGACAGCTTCGGCCAAGAAGCTCTTCCTGGTCATCGACAAGAACCCGGCTCCGCTGGTGGCAGACTTCACGTTCGGGCCGGCTGCCGGCGCGGGCGAGCGCGTGCTCGAGACGCGCGTGCGGGTCGACATGTACTCCAACATCCGCGCGATCATCGAGACCGGCGACGGCAGGCTCTTGATGGCGACCAAGTTCGTGAAGGCCGCCGGCGGCTGCTCGGCACCCGCGCTCAAGGACACGGACGCGGCGCTCGCTGAGGCCGGGAAAATGCAGATCAAGCATCTTGCCGCGACAGGCGACGGCCAGCGCGAGGGCCAGATCAAGATCCGTCATCCGCAATACTCGGGCCTGCAGCTCAATCAGGCGACGGGCTACTACATCCCGGCCAAGTTCCTGCGCGTGATCGATGTCGCGCGCGACGGCGAGCGCGTGTTCCGTATGGAAGGTGGCATCTCACTCTCGGAGAATCCGAACATCCGCTTCACCTACGCCGCGGGCGGCGAGGACATGCTCGAGGTGACCGCCGAGGACACGG
This sequence comes from Hyphomicrobiales bacterium, assembly GCA_017304275.1. GTDB lineage: Bacteria > Pseudomonadota > Alphaproteobacteria > Rhizobiales > Hyphomicrobiaceae > Hyphomicrobium_C. The sequence goes on from JAFKKW010000197.1 coordinate 8,218, forward strand.
ACGGCAAGATCTTCAAGGGACAGGCCGGACCCAAGGGCTCCTAGGTTTGTCGGCTTCTCGTAGCCATACCCTCTCCATGGCCGGGCTTGACCCGGCCATCCAGGGCCACAAGCGCCACCGTTGAACAAGCTGCCGCTGGATGGCCGCCTGTCGCGGCGAAGCCGCGCTCCGCGCGGACGGCGGCTTGGTGTCATGTGGGAGGAGACGACTACGATAAATAAAAAGGGCGCTTCGATCGAAGCGCCCTTCTCGTTGGATCAGCACAGAGCGCTCAGAAGCAGCGGATCTCGCCTTCGACCTGGGCGCGCTTCATGTTCTTGACCTTCTCCAGCATGGGCGGCGCGTACATGTAGGCGACGCTTTCTCCGCCGCGCTGGCGCACGGACATGATCGTCTCGGCCTCCTCGTACTCCTTGTAGGGCAGCACGGAGGCGATGACGTCGATCGAGCAGGCGCATTTGTCGAGCACGTCGCGCGTCTGGCCGTTGACCAGCATGCAGCCGTAGATGTAGTCGCCGCGGACGTTGGTGGGATAGTCGTTGACCAGCTTCGCTGCCGTCTTGTGCTCGGCGCACTCCTCACCGATCGCCGCCGCGCCTGCCGCAACGAGAAGCACGCCCGCCGCGGCCAAAACCTTGATCAGTCTGTTCATCATTTCGTTTCTCCCATGCCGACGACCTTGATGTGCTCCTTGAGCTCCGGACCGGCGGCCTGAGAGCTCACGAAGTTCGACTGAAGGTCAACGAAGTAGCCCGGCACCTGGTTGCTCACCACGATGGTGAAGGCCGATTTGTGGAAGCCCTGCATCTTGGAGGCGTTGTTGTCGTCCGCGAACGGGGTGACGGTGACCTTGTAGGCGTCAACCGTCTTGCCATCGTACTCGGCCTTTGTTTCCTCGGCTATCGCGGCGCCCAGCGCTTCCCTCATCTTGTGCTTGAGGTACATCTGGTTGCCGCCAGCCAGCGTGTTGAACGTGGCGACGGCGCGGTCGAGATACCAGATGAACAGCGGGTTGATGGTCAGCTCGGGCCAGTTCTGCGGGTCGCGCGCGTTGTCGCCCGAGAAGACCTTGAACACGACGTCCCGGCCGCCTTTGTCGTCGATCTTGGCGACGCCCAGGCGGATGTCGTCAGCGTAGTTCTTGCCGACGAGGCGCTCATCGGACCCGGTCCTCTCGAAGTGGTAGGTCACCTCGGCACCCTTGTCGATCAGATCGAGCTGACGGGTTTCGAACAGGATCGGCGAGGCTTTTTCATCGCTCGCCGCGGCCGCCACGAAGGGCACCAAGGTCACAAACAGGGCCGCCAGCGCCCCACGAACAAAGCTCGACATCGTTCCAAGTTCCTCCTTACGGGCGCCATTTCGGCAACCTTCTTGGGAAGTCTTCTATCCCCAGCGCCGGTCTCCCGGCAATGTCCCGAACATGAAATCTCTGCAAGGCTGCGTTCCGGCACGCAAAATGCGTGCAGGTGCGCGCGGTCCAATCGCGCGGCAATGGCCGTTAACCGTGGGGACGGAGGAACCGTCCGAAGGCTCGCGGGCCGTTCCCCACGGGGATGCGGCTCACCACCTCGAGAGTTGCCGTATCAATCCGCTCCAGGGTGTTGGCCTCCCAGCAGGCCACATAGACGGCGCCGCCGGCCGGATCGGCCTCGATGCCTTCCGGATATTCCCCGACCTCGATGGTCTTGACCACCTCCAGGGTGGCGACATCGAAGACCGTGACGGTGCCGCCGTACTGGTCGGTGACAAAGGCGCGGCCGCCGGTCAGGGCCACGGCATAGGGCCGGTGTCCCACTTTCACCGTACCGACCACCTTGCCGGCCGCGAGATCAATCACGCTCACGTCGTCGCCGGCGACGTTCGCCGTGTAGGCGCGGCGCCCCTCGGCATCGATCGTCACGCCGAACGGGCGCTTGCCCACCGGAACGATGCCGGTTCGGACCAGCGTCCTCGCGTCAATGATCGAGACCTGGTTGCTGTCGCGGTCGGCGGTCAGGATGCGGGCGCCATCGGCCGTCACGGCGACGCCCGACGGGGACTGGCCCACCTCGACGCTGCCCGCCACCTTGCCGGCAACGGGGTCGACGACGAACAGCTTGTGCTCGTACCAGTCGGCGACGTAGACGCGATCGCCCGCCGGATGGACCGCGACGCCGAGCGGTCCCTCGCCCACCTTGAAGCGGGACGCAACGGCGCGCTTCTCAGCATCGACGACGACAAGCTCCTTGCTTTCGGGAGACGTCAGATACGCGAAACGGCCGTCGGGCGCGACGGCGATGCCGGCGGGCTTGCCACCGATCCTGATCTCGGGCGCAGCGACGCCGGACGCGAGATCGACGATGGACAGCGAATCGCCCGGCTGGTTGGTGACGAAGGCTTCGCCTGCGGCCTTGGGCTCCGCCGACGCCGGAGCGGTCGACGCGAGTGCAGCCATGATCGCGGCGATGACCGCGAACGCAGATCGCCAGTTCGATCTTTTGGCGATCGAGACGTTTACCCCTCGCGACGCTCCTGTTTCTCTTGCCTCGCAGGTGAGGCGAGGAGCCGAGGATTGCGGAACGTCGACGCAGGGAGTCCCCCCACCTCCGCCCCCTCCCCGCAAAGGGGAGAGGACTTGCGGCGCGCGGGTCGGCATCAGCCGCCTTCCAGCTTCTTCTTCAGCGCGGCGAGACCCGATTGGAAGACGCCGGTGATGGCGTTGACGGCAGCCTCATCCGAAAGCTCGGGCGGCGGGTCGTTGTTGACGTAGCCGCGATAGAACGCGCTCTTCCACTCCACCTTCGATTTGTCGCCCTCGGGGGTGACCGTAATCGACGCCGAGTAGTTGGTCACCGGCACGACCTTCACGTCGACCTCGGTGATCTCGTAGGCGAGCATCTTGCCCTCGGCGTTGTATTTCGTCAGCTTCTCGAAGATCTGTCCGCCGTTCTCGAGCGTAAGGGTCCGTGTCGCGCCGACGTCGTTGCCGCCGGTGCCTTCGGTTTTCACGAACGCGGGATGCCAGCTCATGTCCTGGAAGTTGCCGACCACTTCCCACACCTTGTCTGCCGGCGCATTGATCTCAACGGTCTCAACGACCTTCTGGCGCGTGGGACCGTGCGCGGACGCCGCAAGCGGCATGAGGCAGGCAAGCGCCAGGAACGAAGCAAACAATCTAACCATCAGCAATCCTCCGGGAATTCGTTGCCGGCTCACGCTATCCCAAGCCGGCGCCGGACAATAATTAAGACTGAGCAAGCACGCAATCGATGCGCGCATTGGCCGCCCCGCACCGCAGCATCATCGCCTGTTGTTTTGCCTCGCCGTCCATGCTTTTGTTCCGCGCCAAATCAAATCACGAGACCGCTCCCCCATGACGAATTGGACTCAAGCCAAGGGCCCGGGCGAAACGCCCAAGTCCAACGCGATCACCGACGTCGCCTGCCCCTTCTGCGGTCTTGTTTGTGACGATCTCGAAATCGTGCGGGACGATAACGGCCTGCATGTCGTCAAGAACGGCTGTGAGAAGGCCATCGCGGGCTTCGACCGCAATGTGGACGGCGCTAAACCCCAGGTCGACGGGCGCGACGTCGACATCGGGACCGCCATCCAGGCGGCGACGGCACTGATCCGCAAATCCTCGCTGCCGCTCTACGGCGGCCTCGGCACGGACGTGGACGGCATCCGTGCCGTGATGGCGCTCGCCGACAAGTCGGGAGGCGTCGTCGATCACGCGCTGTCCGAGGCGCAGTACCGGAACTTCCGCGTGATGCAGACGCGCGGCTGGATCATGACCACGCTGACGGAAGCGCGCAACCGCGCCGACGTCATCATCGTGGTCGGCAGCGACATCCAGAAGCTGCATCCGCGCTTCTTCGAGCGCATCGTCAACGTGGACGAGTCGCTGTTTTCGGAGACGCCACCGAAGCGCACGGTCTACTTCATCGGCAAGGGACTCGACCAGTCGGCCGTCAAGGGACCGCGCATCGGCGAGATCATCACGCTTCCCTGCGAGATCGATCGCGTCGGCGAGGTGATCGGTGCGCTTGCGGCCGAGGTCAAGGGAACGCCGGTTACGCACGATACGGTTGCCGGCGTGCCGATCGCGGACATCCGCGCGCTTGCCGAGCGCTGCCAATCCTCCGCCTACCCGGTGTTCGTCTGGGCGCCCCCGAGCCTCGCGTTCCCGAACGCGGATCTCGTGGTCAGCACCGTCTCCGATCTCGTCAAGGATCTCAACGTCAAGGGCCGCGCGGCCGGACTAGCGCTCGGCGGCAACGAAGGATCCATATCGGCCGCTGCCGTCGCCTCCTGGCAGAGCGGGTATCCGCTGCGCGTCTCGTTCGCGAGCGGCAAGCCCGATTATGATTTCCTGCGCTATTCCATCCCGCGCATGCTGGCCAACGGAGAGGGCGACGCGCTCGTGTGGCTGGCCTCGTTCACGCCGGATCTGGGGCCGCCCGCCACCAAGATTCCGACCGTCGTGCTCGGCACGCCGGGGCTCAAGCTTCCGAACCCGCCGGCCGTCTTCATTCCGGTCGGCACACCGGGCGCCGACCATGCCGGTCGCATCATCCGTGTCGACAACGTCGTTTCGCTGCCGCTGCGCAATCTCGGACGCTCGAACCTGCCGAAGGCATCCGACATCTTCGCCGCCATCGAACTCGCGCTTTAATTTCCGCCTCGAGGACCCAAGAAATGCTGACCAAGTTCACCGGCGGAACCGTGTACGACCCCTTGAACGGGGTCAACGGCGAGGTCCGTGACATCTACGTCAAGGACGGCCGCATCGTGGCGGTACCGCCGCCCGGGACGCGGATCGATGCGGAGTACCCTCTCAACGGACGCGTGGTGATGGCGGGCGCCATCGATCCGCATAGCCATATCGGCGGCGGCAAGGTCACCATCGGGCGCATGATGCTGCCCGAGGACCACCAGGGCCACGAGGTGGCGCGGACCGAGCTTATGCGCTCGGGCTGCGGCCACGCGGTGCCTTCGACCATGACGACCGGCTACCGCTACGCGGAGATGGGCTACACGGCGGCGTTCGAGCCTGCCATGCTGCCGGCCAACGCGCGCCAGGCGCACCTCGAGATGGGCGACACGCCCATGATCGACAAAGGCGCGTTCGTGATGCTCGGCAACGACGACTTCTTCCTGCGCTCGCTGGTCGAGAAAAAGGACTTCGCGTTCATCAAGGACTACATCGCCTGGACCATGCATGCGGCGCAGGCGATGGCCGTCAAGATCGTGAACCCGGGCGGGATCAGCGCCTTCAAGTTCAACCAGCGGTCGCTCGACCTCGACGAGAAGCACGAGTTCTACGGCGTCACGCCGCGCGACATCATCCTCACGCTCGCGCGCGGCATGAAAGAGCTCGGCGTTCCGCATCCGATCCACATCCACGGCTGCAACCTCGGCGTCCCGGGCAGCATGAACTCGACGCTGGCGACCATCCGCGGCGCGGAAGGCCTGCCGATCCACCTGACGCACATCCAGTTCCACAGCTACGGCACCGAAGGGGACATGAAGTTCTCATCCGGCGCGCCGCAGATCGCTGAGCTTCTGAACCAGACTCCCAACGTGTCGATCGACATCGGGCAGATCATGTTCGGCCAGACGTGCACGGCGTCCGGCGACAGCATGCGCCAGTACGGAAACACGAAGTCCGCCAACCCGAAGAAATGGGTGGTGATGGACATCGAATGCGACAACGGCTGCGGCGTGGTGCCGATGAAGTACCGCGACAAGAGCTACGTCAACGCGCTGCAGTGGTGCATCGGGCTCGAGCTATTCCTTCTGGTCCAAGATCCGTGGCGGATCTTCCTCACGACCGACCATCCGAACGGGGCGCCGTTCTACTTCTATCCGCATCTCATCCGACTGCTCATGGACCGGACGTTCCGCAACGAGATGCTCGAGAAGCTGCATCCGGGCGCGCAGGCGGCAACGATCCTCAAGACGCTCGACCGCGAATACTCGCTCTACGACGTGGCGATCATGACGCGCGCGGGACCGGCGCGCAGTCTCGGTCTTCGGGACCGCGGGCACCTCGGCGCAGGCGCCATCGCCGACATCACGGTCTACGAGGACAATGCCGACCGCGAGGCGATGTTCAAGACGCCGCTGTTCGTGTTCAAGAGCGGCGAGCTGATCGTCAAGAACGGCCGCGTCGTCAAGGTCGTCTCCGGTGCAACGCATGTCGTGCGGCCCGACTACGACCGGGCCATCGAGAAGCCGCTGCGTGAGTATTTCGACCGCTATCACACGGTGAAGCTCGACAACTTCCGTCTCTCCGACCAGGAGGTCGTCGAAAGCAACTGCGGCCATACCGGCGGAGAATGCGGCTGCGTCATCGTTCAGCCGTGCGGACCGAGGACTTCCTGACCATGAGCGCCATCACCAAAAACGGCGTCGCCATCGACGACACCTTTGCCGAGGCGTTCGGCATGAGCGGGCTCGGGCTCGTGATCACGGCGGATTCTCCCAAGTGGGCGAACATCTGCGCCACGGTCATGACCGGGTTCGGCACCTCGGTCATCGGCGCGGGCGCGGAGTGCGGCATCGACCGCGAGCTTTCGCCCGACGAGACGCCCGACGGGCGTCCGGGCGTGCGTGTCCTGATGTTCGGCTTTTCGCCTGACGCCCTCGTCCCGCAGCTCCGCAACCGGGTCGGCCAGTGCGTGCTGACCAGCCCGGGATCGGCCTGCTACAACGGCCTCGACAGCCCGACCACGCTGGCGCTTGCGGCCGGTCCGCGCTTTTTCGGCGACGGCTGGCAGACGGCCAAGAAGCTCGGCAACCGGCGCTTCTGGCGCGTGCCCGTCATGGACGGCGAGTTCGTCATCGAGGACACGTGCGGCGTGACGACAGACGGCGTCGGCGGCGGCAATCTTCTGATCCTCGGACGCGACCGGGCCGGATTGCTCGAAGCGACGGAGGCGGCCGTCGCAGCCATCGCCAAGGTGGACGACGTGATCACGCCGTTCCCCGGCGGCATCGTGCGCTCGGGCTCGAAGGTCGGCTCCAAATACAAGGGTGCCATCGCCTCCACCAACGACGCGTTCTGCCCGACGCTGAAGGGCGCGGTGAAGACGGAGTGCAGCCCGGACACGGTGGCCGTGCTCGAGATCGTCATCGACGGCCTGACCTCCAAGGCGGTGGCGGACGCCATGCGCGCAGGCTTGACGTCGCTCATCGACAACGGCGCCAAGCTCGGCGTCACGCGGGTCTCCGCCGGCAACTACGGCGGCAAGCTCGGCCAGCATCACTATCACCTGAAGGATCTGCTGCCATGAGCACGCTGAGCTTCAATCTGCGCGCCGCGCCGACGCAGTTGCTCGACCTCTCGGCTCTCATTCCGAGCAAGCTCGCCTCGCTTTCGCTCGGTGACATCGCGCGCCTGCCCCTCGGCGAGGGCGCCGAAGCGATGCTTGCCGGCGACGTGTTCGATATCGCTGGCACGCCGGGTGATACGGTCGTCATCTCCGGCGGCTCGCCGCTGCTCGACTATGTAGGCGCGGGTCTCGACGGGGGCACGGTCCTCGTCGGCGGTCCGGTCGGCGCTTACGCGGGCCGTGGCATGAGAGACGGCAAGCTCGAGATCGGCGGCGACGCGGGCGCCTTCCTTGCCTCGATGGCGAAGGGCGGCTTCATCCACGTCAAAGGATCGGCCGGCGATTACCTCGGCGGCGCGCGGCCGGGCGACAAGTTCGGGCAGCTCGGCGGCACGGTGCTGATCGACGGCAACGTCGGCGAGCGCGCGGGTGAGCGCATGCGCCGCGGCGTGGTGGTTGCGAAGGGCAAGTTCGGTGCTGCGGCCGGCTCGCGGATGGTCGGCGGCACGCTGTGGACGGAGACGGGATTCGGGCCGCTGCCGGGCCCGCTGCTCCGGCGCGGCACGTTGATCGGGCCCTCGGTCGATGAGTTGCTGCCGACCTTCGCCGATTGCGGACGCATCGATCCCGTGATCCTGCGCATCCTCTCGCGCTATATTGCGGAAACGCTCGGGCCGCTGGCTCCCAAGGCGCTGCCGGCGAGCGTGCGCAAGCTCGCGGGCGACCGGGCGACCATCGGCAAGGGCGAGATCCTGCTCACGGCCTGAGACGGAGGGACTTGAAACCGCTCCGGTGCTTGGCGCGTAATAGCTGTGATCAGGCGCGTCCGAACCGCCTGTCCTCTGGAGACGCACGCATGCTCAGCATCATCCTCTCGGCTTGCCTTATCGCCGATCCGAACCAGTGCCGCGACTTCAAGATCCCGCTCGATACGTCGATGGACGCCCTGCATTGCACGATGGCGGCGCCGCCCTACTTCGCGAAATGGGCCGAAGAGCATCCGCAGTGGCAGATCCGGCGCTGGAAGTGCCAGCCGTCCTCCATGAACGATATTTGAGGCATCGGGCAGCAGCAGCAGGCCGCTGAGCGTACCAGCGATGCAGTTCTGGGCTCAGTCAGACGCGCGGGCTTGCTTGACCGGCAGGGGCCGGCCGCTGATCTCGATCATGAACTTCTGGCGGATGGCGCGGCCGAAATCGCTGAAGCCGTTGGCGGGCAGAATGAATGAGCCCGGGCCGCCCATGACGTTGTCGCGAAACCATTGCTCGAGCGTCGGGCCTTCGTCGCCCTCGAGGATCGGCAGCCCGTTGACGGTTACGCCGGCGGCCGCCAGTTCGTCGCGGACCAGCGCGGGCGGCTCCTCCGGATTGCAGTTCTCGCTGCCGTCGCCCGACACATCGACCACGATGCGCAGGGCCTTGGCTGGGATCTGCGGGACGACCTTGTCGGAGATCGAGCGCAACATGCCCGAGACGCACGTGAACTCCCCGGTCTGACGCGGCAGCGCGCGCACCTTGGCGGCGACCGCCACCGCATCCGCCGCGCTGGCGATGCGCTGCCACGGCAAGGACAGCTTCGGCTTGTCGGCCCAGGTCACCATGGAGAACAGGATACCGCCTTGCGGACCGTTCAGGATGGCCTTCAGGACCTCCGGGTCCTCGAGCGCCTTGGCGATGCCTTCCATCTGCAGCTTGTAGCGGTGCTCGTCGACCGAATTGGAGACGTCGACCGAGACGATAAGCGCGGTATCGACGTCGGGCTGCTGGTCCTCAGCGCGCGAGGGAGACAGGACCGAGGACGCCAGCACGAGGATCGCGATAACGACCGCAGCCGCAATGAGGCCCCAGACGATGGCCGGAACGCGTGATCTCATGTTCTTGTTCTCGTTTTCCTGATCATCCCAAGCCATCCTTACCCCGCAAGGCAGCAAGCCGCCAGAGGCTCGCACACTGTGGCGCCGGAGGCACGACGCTGTGGGTGCCGCGCAACCGCGTGCCTTGCCAAGACAAGCACGTGCCGTTACGGTCAGGCTGCACTTCCGCCTGGGATCAAGGACTCCCGTCCGTGCGAACGCGCGCCGCCATCACCGTCTTCCTGCTTGCCGTGCTGGCTGTGCGCAGCCTGCTGCCGGTCGGCTATATGGTGCAGGCAGCCGATGCGACGGGCACGCTCGAGATCGTGATCTGCACGAGCAGCGGCACGAAGCTGTTGACCGTCGACGCCGACGGGACCTCCGTGCCGGCAAAGCCACAGCACGTCGACAACGGGCTTTGCCCGTTCGCCTCGGCGGGCACTGCGGCTCTGGCGGCAGCCGTGCCGACGAGCCTCGCAGGCGAAGCCGAATACGCGGCCGTCACCTACACGCTGGCGGTAGCGCTTTTCGCTGAAACACCCAAGCCCGGGGCCACATCGGC
>JAFKKW010000233.1 GCA_017304275.1 Hyphomicrobiales bacterium
CTTGCGATGGGGGGAGGGTTGGGGTGAGGGGCAGCAACTTGTGTTGCGGCCCGGCTTCTGCCCCTCACCCTAGCCCTCTCCCCGCTTACGGGGAGAGGGGACTAAATTGCCGCCTTGCGTGCCTCCAGCGGGGCGACCTTCAAGGGGCGTAGTCCCAGGAGATGGCAAATCGCATACACGAGGTCGGCGCGGTTCAGCGTGTAGAAGTGGAAGCTCTTGATGCCCTCGTCGACCAGATCCAACGCCTGCTCGGTGGCGACGGCCGCCGCCACGAGATGCGTCGTCGCCGGATCGTCGTCGAGACCTTCGAAGCGGCGGGCGAGCCATGCGGGCACGCTGGCGCCGGCACGAACCGCGAAGCCCGCCACCTGGCGAAAATTGTGAATCGGCACGATGCCGGGCGTGATCGGCACCCAGATACCGGCCGCGCGGGCACGCTCGAGGAAGCGCAGGTAGTACGTGTTGTCGAACCCGAACTGCGTGATGATGCGATCGGCGCCTGCGTCCACCTTGGCCTTCAGGTTGTCGATGTCGGCCTGAAGCGACGGGCTCTCGGGATGCTTCTCGGGATAGCCGCCGACGGAAACCTCGAAGTTGGCGATCTTCTTCAGGCCGGCCACGAGGTCGGCCGCGTTCACGTAGCCGCCGGGCGTCGGCGTGTAGTGCTGGCCGACGCCGCCCGCGGGGTCACCGCGTAGCGCCACGATATGGCGAACGCCGGCATCCCAGTAGGCGCGCGCAACGGTATCCACCTCCTCGCGCGTGGCATCCACGCACGTGAGATGGGCGGCTGGGCGCAGCGCCGTCTCCTTCAGGATGCGGGTCACCGTCGCGTGCGTGCGCTCGCGCGTCGAGCCGCCCGCACCGTAGGTGACAGAGACGAACTCGGGCGCGAGCGGCGCGAGGCGGCTCACCGCGTCCCACAGCGCCGCTTCCATCTTCTCGGTCTTGGGCGGGAAGAACTCGAACGACACGTCGATCTCGCCCGCGCCCAGAAGGCGGCTTTTTCTCTCGTTGCCTGGCGGTGTCATGATGCGATCCGTTCGAGCTTTTGCGATCTTGCTTTTGCGTCGGCCGCTTCCGGCTTGCGTCCCAGCCAGAGCGAGACGGTGAGCTGCTGGCGATCGTCGTGCTTCTCGGGCTCGAGGCTCCTGACCTCGATCTGCGACAGCCCGGCCTCGGCAAGCCAGCCCGTCACCTGGTCCGGCTCGAAGCCGAGACGCTCGTGGGCGTGGCGCTCGCGCAGCTCTTCCACCTCGTGAGGCGCGAAGTCCACGATCAGGAGGCGGCCGCCGGGGGCCAGGATGCGCGCCGCCTCCCGCAGCGCGTGGGCCGGCTCCGACAGATAGTGCAGCACCTGATGGATCACCACCGCGTCGGCGATGCCGTCGGGCAATGCGACGTTATAGATGTCGCCGTGACGCACCTCGGCGCGCGCAAGGCCTGCGCTCTTGAGACGCGAGCGCGCGTAGTCGAGCATCGACTGGTTGACGTCCAGGCCGAGGCCACGCTCGAAGCGATCGGCGAGCACCTCGAGCATGCGGCCGGTCCCCGTGCCGAGGTCGACCAGCAGCTTGACCGGTGCTGCGCCGAGGGCGGCGTCGATGGCGGATTCGACCGCGCTCTCGGAGACGTAGAGCGTGCGAATGCGGTCCCAGTCCGCCGCATGCTCGCGGAAATAGGTCTGGGCGGCCGCCTGGCGCTCCTGCTTCAGGGCTTCGGCGCGGGCGCTGTCCCGGCGCAGAACCGGATCGTGCGTGTCGACGGTCTCGAGGAGGCGGCGAACGAGCTTGCCGCCTTCGGAGCGATCCGAGACATGGAAGTAGACCCAGCTTCCCTCGCGGAAGCGCTCGATGAGGCCTCCTTCCGCCAACAGCTTCAGGTGGCGGCTGATGCGCGGCTGGCTCTGCCCCAGGATCTGAGTCAGATCCTTGACGTTGAGCTCGCCGGCCGCGAGCAGCAGCAGGTTGCGCAGACGCGTCGTCTCGGCCGCCGCCTTCAGCGCCAGCACGAGGTCATGGGTATCGAGGGTTCCGGACATCTGGGGTCTCGGTTCGCTTGGGTCTCGGCTTGCCTCAGCCGCATCTTGTGCGACAAGATATAAAGATATGTTTATGTGTCAAGACCTGTCCGTTGCCGAGCTCAGTAACCTCAGGGAAAGCCGGAAACGCTACAAGTTCCGATTCGGGCGGCTCGGTTCCGGGGGGGCAGGACTTCATGCACGGTACGTTTCCGGACTTCGATCCTTCGGCAGTGTCGTTGGGCGAAGCTCCGCCGCTGGTGCTCGATCACGCGCCGGAAGGCGGCAGCCGCTTCCTGCTGCCGGCCGTGCTGTTCCCGCTTCTCGTCGCCCTGATGCTGCCGTTCTGGCTGGTGGTGGTTCAGCTTGCCTCCGACCCGGCCGCGCGCGCCGTCCTTACGGCGCGGCCCATGGTCGGCGTCAGCC
>JAFKKW010000234.1 GCA_017304275.1 Hyphomicrobiales bacterium
ACGCAATCTTGTACTGCATCTTCGCGGCCGTCACCGTATTCTGCAGCAGGCATGCGATCGTCATCGGGCCGACGCCGCCAGGAACCGGCGTGATGGCGCCCGCCACCTCCGCGCACTCGGCATAGGCGACGTCGCCGACCAGCTTCGTCTTGCCGTTCTCGCCCGGCACGCGGTTGATGCCGACGTCGATCACGATCGCACCCGGCTTGACCCAGTCTTTCTTGACCAGCTCCGGAATGCCGATGGCGGCTACCAGAAGATCCGCGCCGCGGCAGACCGCAGGCAGGTCCTTGGTCTTCGAATGCGCGATCGTCACCGTGCAGCTCTCGCGCAGCAGCAGCGCAGCCATCGGCTTGCCGACGATGTTCGAGCGTCCGATCACGACGGCGTTGAGACCCTGCAGGCTCGCCACCGCCTTCTTGGCCAGGATCGCCGAGCCGGTCGGCGTGCACGGCACCAGCGTCCGCTCGCCGATCCACAGCCGCCCGACGTTGGTCGGGTGGAAGCCGTCCACGTCCTTGTCCGGATCGATGGAGTTCAAAACCTTCTCGGCATTGATGTGCTTCGGCAGCGGGAGCTGCACGAGAATGCCGTTGACGTTCTTGTTGGCGTTGAGCTTCTGCACCAGCGCCAGCACGTCGTATTCGGACGTATCGGCCGGCAGCTTGTACTCGAACGACTGCATGCCGACCTCGACGGTCTGCGCCGCCTTGTTCTTGACGTACACCTTGCTCGCCGGGTCCTCGCCCACGAGCACGACCGCCAGGCCGGGTGTCAGGCCATGGCTCGCCTGTAGCGCCTTGACGTCGGCGGCCACCTGCTGTCGGACCTCGGCTGCGATGGCCTTGCCATCGATGATCTGGGCTGCCATGGGCTCCCCCTCCTCTTTTTTGTCGTTACGCTTTGCTTGCCGTCACGTGAAAGCGGCCAGCCTCTCGGCCAGCCGGGTCTCGATATCCCCTGTATTGCCGGTAATTTCGACCGACTTTACGCGCGATTTCCCACCCTTGGCGACCCGCAGACTGCTCTGCCCCACGCCGAGCCAACTGGCCAGGAGCTTCAACAGCGCCGCGTTCGCCTCCCCCTCGGAGGGCACCGCACGCACCCGGGCCTTGAAGGCCGGCCCCTCGGCCGTCGCCTCAACCCCATCGACGGCATCTTTGGACGATTTCGGCGTCAGCCGCACGCGCACGATGACGCACGCGCCACCATGCCGCCAAGGAACCGCGGCGGCGAGCTCGCCGGCGCCGGCTGTCACAGGAACATCTTCGCGATATTCGGGATCACGACGCTCTGCACGAAGAAGCAGCCGAGCAGCAGCACGAGCGGAGAAAAGTCGATGCCGCCGAAGTCCGGCAATGCATTGCGGATCGGCCGCAGCAAGGGCTCGGTGACGGCCGCGAACGCCTGCGCGAGCGCGCTGACGAAACGGTTGTAGGGGTTAACCACCCCGAACGCCATCAGCCAGGACAGGATGACCGAGGCCAGGATGATATAAACATAAAGCTGGATGAGATAGTTGATGAAGCTGAGCAGCTCGATCATGGGCGCGCCCAATCCTTATACGTGCTTCGGAAATCCCGCTTCGACGTGTAGCCGCTGCGGCGCGAGGCGGCAAGCCGCCCGGGGCCGGGACACACACCTGTCGCGGAGAAACCCGGGTGCCGGCGGTTTCCTTGACAACGCCGGAGAGCGGACGGTAAATCCGCCTCCTTAAGGGCTGGCTACGCCACCGCCTCCGGGCGGCGCCGATCCGCCCTTCCCATTGGTTCGGGGCCGTAGCTCAGATGGGAGAGCGCTGCAATCGCACTGCAGAGGTCAGGGGTTCGATTCCCCTCGGCTCCACCACCCCAACCAACCCGCCAGGTCCGGCCCGTCCCGGACGCCTATCGCCGGGACCCGAGCGATCCGGGGAAGCGATCCGCTTGGGCCCACCACCACTCTTGCCGGCAACCCTCGAGCGCGGCACCGCCGGCGCTCAATCGCCCACGTTGCGGCGCGCGAACGACAGACCGAACTCCGTACGGAGCACAAAGCCGAGCCCAAGCGCGGCGAGCAGCGCCAGCGCGTACCAGGTGAGGGCGTACACCAAGTGATGATTGTTGAAGCGGACGCGCGTCAGGCCGCCGACCGGCCATCCGCCGGCATTGGGTGTTGCGTCGGCATCGACGAAGAACGGCGCCACGCGATCGAGCCCACGCGCCTCGGCAAGGCCGGCGGGATCGCGCCGATACCAGCGACCGGCCGCGGGATCGTTGGCCCGCAGGATCCAGCTCTCGGCTTCCGAAAGGCGCAGAAGCCCCGTGACGGTCGCCTCGCCTTCGATTTGTCCAACGGCCCGCGCGGCCGGATGACGCCGCTCGCCGGTCACGAATCCCCGATTGACGACGACGGTGCTTCCATCGGCCTGCACGAGCGGCGTCAGCACCCAATAG
>JAFKKW010000235.1 GCA_017304275.1 Hyphomicrobiales bacterium
GATGGGCCCACACGCCTCGCTCGCAGTGAAGAAGGCCGCCGGCCCGCTGCCGAAGAAGCCGGACCTCACCGCACGCACCCCCCTGTCATCCCGGACAAGCGGAGGCGAAAGCCGGAGCGAAGAGCCGGGACCCAGCGGAAACTCGGCGCAGCCGCCGCACGCCGCGCCGCTTCCCACACGCACGCGCGAGATCGAGACCGAAGCAGAGCAGAAACGCCGCAAAGGCCGACCGAGAAAGACCGGCCGGCCCGGGCACTAGCGGCCCTCAGCTACAAGCCGGACGCGAGGCCTTGCAATAGGTCGTGAAGGTATCTTCTCGGCAGGTCAGCTTGATCTGGCCCGAGGGCTTGAGGCCATGGGCGGCAATGGCATTCTTGAGCGCGGCATTGGCCATGAACTTGGCGAGATCGGTGGTGACCATATCGGCCGACCCGACCACTGTACGGCAACCTGCCTCGGCGCCATGACCGCAAAGAGCCACCGCGGCCAGCGAAAGAACCGACAGATGAAACATGGACATGGGAACCCTTCGGGTAATTACCGAGGGCAACCATTTACGCCGAGAACCGCCGTCGCGCAGGCGCCAATCCAACGGATTCCGTCACAAACCGCGGAATCGACCGCCACCGTGTCTCGCCTGACACGGAGCTACGAAACGTCCACGCGCATCAAACCGGCACGTGGGAGCCGTTGACAGAAACGGATACGACAATCACCAAGCAAGCTCGCTCACCTGAAGGGTAAGGAACGTCATGTCGGAACCAGTGATCGACCGCGCAGCCATGGGCCGGCTCGCCAAGGCGCTCGGCTTTATTTGTAGCCCCGATCATCCGACCGCCGTCGCGCTGCGGATCGCGTCCGAGAGCGGCGCCGAAAAGGACATCAAGGCAGCCCGCGCACTGTTTCTGAAGCTGAAGCCGTCCGATCGGCGGGCCGCATTGTCGATGCTCAACAACGATGATTAGCGGCAAGTCGCGGAGGCGTCGTAGTCCCTCCGCAAACGTCGGGCTCTCACCCCGCATCGCCACCCCACTTAACCCGACGCTTGACGCCTCCTTGATCCGTTCACGGCCAAGCTGCAGTCTGGCCACGCGACTGGCAAGCGAGGCAGACCATGTTTCCTGAGATCGACCCATTGCTGGCGGCCGGCGTTACGCTGGCAACCGCAGCGACCGACGCCGTTTACGTGCTCTTCACGTCCGCTGTCATTGCGCGGCGGCGAATCTGGGCCGCGAACTGGAGCAGCCTCTGGTACCTGCTGTCTTCGTTCGCCGTCATCTCGTACACGAACAACTGGATCTACATAGTGTTTGCTGCCGTAGGCTCCTGGGCTGGCGCATTTCTTACCATGACATTCCTGCACAAGCCGCCCGCCAATCCATCTGGTCCGCTCGCTCCGGCGATTGGAGGATCAGATCGACAGGATGCGCCTTGATCGTCGCGTGTGAACGAGCTTTCGGACGGCAGGCCCCGGAGACTCGAGCAGCAACGAGAGAACCGCCGGCATGTCCCGCCTTCACCGAAGGCTTGACGGGCACCAACGATCTCTGTCGAATAATCCGATCATCGGCCAAGGAGCACTCTGCATGACCAGTATCGGGCGCATCTTCCTGGCCGGTCTTCTCGCGGCCCTGCCGCTCCTCCTCACGATCTTCGTCATCGGCTGGCTGCTGTCCCTGATCTATCAATACCTGGGACCGACCAGCGCATTCGGCCGCTTCCTCACCTCGCTCGGCTTTGGCGCGGACGCCTCCGAGCTTGCGCCTTACCTGATCGGTCTCGCGCTTATCGGCGGCGCGATCTTCGCGCTCGGACTTCTCGTCCATTCGCGTCTCGGCTCGTGGCTTGCCGTGCTTTTCGATCGCCTCATCCGCCGCATCCCGGTGATCTCGAGCGTCTACGACGTCTCGAGCCGGTTCGTTTCCATCGTCGACGCCGGCAACGGCGACAGCATCAAGAGCATGAGCCCCGCATGGTGCTTCTTCGGCGGAAAGCCGGGCGCCGCCGTGCTGGCGCTGCTGCCGTCCAAGGCACCGATCAATCTCGGCGGCGAAAGCTACCTCGGCGTGCTGATCCCCTCCGCGCCCGTGCCCTTCGGCGGCGCGTTGGTCTACGTCCCGGCCGCATGGATCGAGCCCGCGGAAGGCGGCATCGACGAGCTGATGAGCGTCTACGTCTCCATGGGCATCACGCCGCCGGCAACCACCGCATCTATTTCCAGCCAATCGCCTCGAGGATCTCGGTGATCCCGAACACGACCACCCAGAATCCGAGCAGCTTCCACTCGAAGCCCCAGAAATAGAGCGTGAGACCCGTCAGCACGAGAAACGACACGTGCCGCAGCGTGCGGTGCGCGAAGATCCACTCCCAGAAGAGTCCGACGATGTGGCTCTTGATATCCGATCCTTCGTTGCAGGCTGCCGAGACGCG
>JAFKKW010000198.1 GCA_017304275.1 Hyphomicrobiales bacterium
ACCTCTCCCCGCTGGGGAGAGGTCGACGGTGAGCGTCGTGAGCCGGCGGGTTCGGAGACTTTGCGCGATCATGACGCGCCTCCGTTGCCGTTGAGAGCGGGGAGGAGGCGGTCGGTGTGAACGGCGGCGCCGACGGCGGGCACGTCCTTCGGCGCGCCGACGGCCTTCAGCAGATGGTCGTACCGCCCGCCGCCCGCGACCGGGCTCTTGCGGCCCAGCTCCGGCGTGATGACCTCGAACACGAAACCCGTGTAGTACTCGAGCGCGCGGCCGAAGTCGGCGGAGAATTCGGCGCGGTCGACGTCGACGCCGGATCGCGCCATCAGCTCGAGCCGCCATTCGTAGGCACCGAGGGCGGTTTCGATGTTGACGCCCATCAGCGTCGCCAGCTCGCGGATACGGCGCGCGGAGGAACGCGCGGGGGCGACGATCGCCACATAGCTCGCAATCAACTGCGCCATCTTGGCGGAAAGCGGCTCGGAGCGTGCGTCCGCCACGCGGCCGAGCAGATTGTCGGTGATCTCCGTCACGGTGCGCGCGCCGATGGTCTCAATTCCATTGCTCTCGAGATAGCTCGCGACCGCCGCTTCGGCTGCCGCGGGGTCGTCGGGATCGATGGCATCGCGCAGCGCCTTGGGGATCGTGGCCGAGGCGGCGCCGGGCTCGAGCGTGAGGCGATTGAGCTCCGCCTTGAAGGCCGGCGGGTGCCAGAATAGGTGCATCAGGCGCTGACGCCAGCGCGACGGCATGTCGGCGGCGCGCAGGATGGCGCGCAGGATGCCGAGGTCGCCGAAGTGCATGGTGTAGGAGGCAAGCCCCGCGGCCTCAAGGGCGGCGATGACGGTGCTCACGATCTCGGCCTCCGCGCGCTCGCGGTTCGACTCGCCGAAGGCCTCTATGCCGGTCTGGCGGAACTCGCGCGTATGGGCGCGGTTGCCGCCCTGGGGCTGGAAGCGGAACGCGGGTCCGTTGTAGCTGTATTTCGCGGGCAGCTCCGCCTCAGGATGGCGCTCGAGGTGCAGGCGACAGGTCGGCACCGTGAGATCGGGCCGCATGCACAGCTCGTCGCCGTCGGGGTCGGAAAAGACGTAGGTTCGCGCGCGCAGCTTCTCGCCCACCACGTCGAGGAAGACGTCGGCCGGCTGGATGATGGCGGGCGACACGCCTTCGAAGCCCGCACGCAAAAAGACACCGAGCAGCGTCTGCGCGATGGCTTCCAGCGCCTCGAATTGTTTCGCCGTCTCAGCGGGCATCGGGGGGCCTAGCGTGCTTCGCCCCGCCGGAGCCGGCGGGCGGTGATGGTCATCTGCATATGCCGTCCTGCATTTCGCCGACGGTTGCAATCCTCATTCTCGGGAGAGGGTTAGAGGGGCGTCGTCAAGTTGTAGCGCCGCCACGTCCGCGCGGCGGAGTCACGTATGTCGGGCGAGAATTTCGCGCACGGTGGGCAGGAAGTCCTGCATTTTGACGGAGACCTGCGCGGGGCGGGCTTCCTTCCATTCCTTGTTGTCCTTGATGGCTTGGGCGGCCTTGGCGCCTTCGATCAGATCTTTCAGGATCACCTCGCCGGCCTCGCGCTCGTTGGTGCCCTGGATGACGACCAGGGGCGAGCCGCGCCTGTCGGCATACTCGAGCTGGCGGCCGAACTTTTTCGGGTTGCCGAGATAGAGCTCGGCGCGGATGTCCGCCTCGCGAAGGATCTGCACGAGCTTCTGGTAGTCGGCGATGCGGTCGCGGTCCATGACGGTGACGACGACGGGGCCGGGCTGCGGCTTCGGCGCGCGCCCGATCAGATTGAGCGCCGCCTGCAGGCGCGAGACGCCGATCGAAAAGCCGGTCGCGGGGACCTTCTGGCCGGTGAAGCGCGCGACGAGATCGTCGTAGCGGCCGCCGCCGCCGACGGAGCCGAAGCGGACGGGGTTGCCCTTCTCATCGGTGGCGGGGATCAGAAGCTCGGCCTCGAAAACGGGGCCGGTGTAGTATTCAAGACCGCGGACGACTGAGACGTCGATGCGGACGCGATCCTCGCCGTAGCCGCCGGCCAGGAGCAGAGCGCTCATTGCCTGCAACTCCGCGATGCCGTCCTTGTAGAGCTGCGTCGCGTTTTGATCAGGCCCTGCGGCTGTTTCGGAGAACGGCGTCGCTACGAACTGCATGACGGCATCGATCTGCGATGCGCCGAGACCTGCGCCCTTGGTGAAGTCTCCGGACTCGTCCTTGCGACCGGCGCCGAGCAAAAGGCGCACGTCCTTCGCGTCGAACTTGTCGAGCTTATCGAGCGAGCGCAGCACGGCGAGCTTGGTGGATGTGTCGGCAAGGTCGATGCCGACCGACTCCATGATGCCGTCGAGCACTTTGCGGTTGTTGACCTTGATGACGTACTGGCCGCGTTCGAAGCCCAGCGCCTCCATGGTGTCGGCGGCGAGCATGCACATCTCGGCGTCAGCCGCGACGCTCTCTGCCCCGACAGTATCGGCGTCGAACTGCGTGAACTGGCGGAAGCGGCCGGGGCCGGGCTTCTCGTTGCGGAACACGGAGCCGGTGGCATAGCGCCGGAACGGCTTCGGCAGGTCCTGGAAGTTCTCGGCCACGTAGCGGGCGAGGGGTGCCGTCAGGTCGTAGCGCAGCGAGAGCCACTGCTCGTCCTCATCCTGCAGCGAGAACACGCCCGCGTTGGGACGGTCCTGGTCGGGCAGGAACTTGCCGAGCGCGTCGGTGTACTCGAAGGCCGGTGTCTCGAGCGGCTCGAAGCCGTAGCGCTCGTAGACGGCGCGGATCTTGTCCAGCATGGCCTGCGTCTGGCGCAGCTCGTCGGGGCCGATGTCGCGCATGCCTTTGGGAAGGCGGGCGACCGGCCGGGAGGGCGCGTTCTTGTCGGGCTTGGCCATACTTGCGGGAATCTTTCGAACGGATTGGACTGGCCGGGAATGGCCCGGGCGACGACTGACAGACGTGATTAAGGGTGCCGCCTTATACCGGATCGGCCGGATGCGCAAAAGGCACCCACTTTGCCGCTTGGGCGCGGTCTTTCGCTTATCGGGGGAAATCGGTAGAAGATGCCGTCATGACACTGGTTCTCGATCATACGCCGCCCCGGCACGGCGGGGACGCGACGGGCGCAGAGGCGGCCTTCCGGCCGACGCTGGCCGGCATGAGCCGCGCGCGGCTGCGCGAGGCGCTGGCTGCAGCGGGCGTGCCCGAGAAGCAGCTCCGCATGCGCGTGATCCAGCTCTGGCGCTGGCTCTACATCACGGGCGCGACCTCATTCGACCAGATGACGGATGTTTCGAAGGAGCTGCGGACCGCGCTCGAAGCCCGCTTCACGCTCGACCGGCCGGAGATCGTGGCCGAGCAGGTATCGGTGGACGGCACGCGCAAGTGGCTCCTGCGGCTCCCGAAACTCGGGCATGAGGCCCGGGCGCCCGAGATCGAGGCCGTCTACATCCCCGAGGCGGATCGCGGCACGCTTTGCATCTCGTCCCAGGTGGGCTGCACGCTGACCTGCAGCTTCTGCCATACGGGCACGCAGCGACTCGTGCGCAACCTCGAGGCGTCCGAGATCGTCGGGCAGATCCTGCTCGCGCGCGACCGCATCGGAGACTGGCCGGGCGCGAAACGGCCGGCTGACAATGGGCTGCTGCCCTCCGGAGACCGCAAGATCACCAACGTCGTGCTGATGGGCATGGGCGAACCGCTCTACAACTTCGACAACGTGCGCGAGGCGATGGACATCGCGTCCGACGGCGAGGGCCTTTCGCTTTCGAAGCGGCGCATCACGCTCTCGACCTCGGGCGTGGTGCCGGAGATCAATCGCTGGGGCGAGCTCTCGGGCACGATGCTCGCGATCTCGCTGCACGCGACGCGCGACGACCTTCGCGACGAATTGGTGCCGATCAACAAGAAGTATCCTCTGGCCACGCTTCTGGAGGCGTGCCGCACCTATCCCGGGGCGTCGAACGCCAAGCGCATCACCTTCGAGTACGTCATGCTGAAGGGCATCAACGACAGTCCGGCGGACGCCAAGGCACTGGTGCGGCTGCTGGCGGGCATTCCGGCCAAGATCAACCTCATTCCGTTCAATCCGTGGCCGGGCTCGCGCTACGAGTGCTCGGACTGGGAGACCATCGAGCGCTTCGCCGAGATCGTGAACAAGGCGGGCTACGCGAGCCCCGTGCGCACGCCGCGCGGCCGCGACATTCTCGCGGCCTGCGGGCAGCTCAAGAGCGAGAGCGTGCGGCTGCGCGCCCGCGAGCGGACCGGCGCGGCCGATGGTGCCGCTTCGACGGCCGAGACGGGGAGCTGATCGGACATGGTGATGCGGGCCATCGGGCGGCTGATCTGGGTGCCGATCGCGTTTCTGATCGCGGCCGCGGCGGCGATGTTCGTGCTGGTCACGCTCGGGCTCGAGACGATCACGCATGCCGTGCACAACCTGGACGGCGACGAGACGATCTCGGCGGCTTTCGATGTGGCCTGGCAAAGCACGCTGATCGCCACGGGGGCGACCATCGTTCCGGCGCTGCTCGTCGTCATCATCGGCGAGGTCGCGCGCATCCGGTCGTGGCTCTATTATCTGCTCGGCGGCGGCGCTGCGCTGGCCGCTATCCCGCTGATCGCGCGCATCGATCCCGGCACGATGACGTATTCGCTTCCGGCACTATGGCACGTGTTCGCGACAGCCGGATTCGCCGGAGGGTTCGTCTACTGGCTGCTCGCCGGCCGCAACGCTTGAGCGGATTTCGCGTCTCCCGTAGGTTACGGGCGGGTTCTGAAACAAGCCTCCATAACAACATCGACCCTTCCTCTCACAGCGCGATGGGACCTAAAGCTGCGCCGATGAGCGCCGTAGTTTCCGGGGGCGACATGCTGGTTTCGTTGATCCGATTCGTCCTGGGGTTCGTCGCCGCCGTGCTGGTGGCCGGGGCCGTGCAGGTGGCGTTCGTGGCGGGTGCCGACCTCATGGCGGGCGCATCGGCGTCGCGGCTCGAAAGCCTCGGGCTACTCGTGCTGCTGGCCGCAACGCAGTCGGCGGTCTTTTCCGCGCCGTTCGCCATTCTGGCGGCCGTCGTGGCGCGCGCCCAGGCGATCCGCTCGGTCGTTTACTTCGCGGCCATCGGCGTCGCGATCGCGCTCGCCGGGTTCTTCGCGCAATACGTCGGAGAAGCCGGGCCGGAAACCATCCTCAACCGGTATGCGCTCGCGGCCTACGTGGCCTCCGGCATCACCGCCGGTCTGGCGTACTGGTATGTCGCAGTGCCGAAAAGGGGGCTCCACGCGGCCTAAACTAAAGTATTGTTTCATTTCTTTTAGTTAACTTTTGACGCTGACCCATTGTGCGGCGGCCATTTCCAGCTTATCTTGTTGCGGTGCACAATAGCTTGTGTGATGCCCATGCGCACACCGCGACAAGGAGCGCCGTGATGGATCATATTCAGAGCGACCTCTCCCGGCGCTTTGCCAAGAGCTACGCAACGGCCGCCTTCGGCTACGCGCGAGCTGCGTCTGCGGCCTACGCTGCGTTGGCCGACCAGACGTTGGATTTCTGGAGCACCGCGACGCGCGTCAGCGCACACGACGAGCGCCCGCGGCCGCACCTGCAGCTCGTGTCGGGACCGCAGCCCTATCGCTCGGCGGTGTCCTCGCCGGCCGTGCCAGCCTCACAAACGGCACCGATCGACTTCGTCGGGATGACCAACGCTTGGGCGGCTTCGCCCATGTTCGCGCCGGTGCGTGCGTGGTGGAGCCTGTTTCCGCTGCAGGGCAATCCCGCAAGCTGGCCGATGGCTTACGCCATGATGACGGCGGGCGTGCCGCGCGCGGTGGCGCTGCCGACGGCGGAAGCCAACGTAGCTGCCATGGACGCAGCCGACGCGGCGACGGCCTCGATCGACCGTGCCTTCTCCGCCTACCGGTCGGACAGCGGGTTCGCGGTGGCGCAGGTCATCGCGCCCAAGGCGTGGCTCAGCGCGCTGATGCTTACGCCGTTCACCGCGTCCTTCAAGCTGCCTTGGGCCTAGATCGGGCGACGCCGCCGCGCGTGTTCATTCGCTTGGCGGGACGGTGACCACGACCGCATTGCCGCCGCCCGGCATGATCGGGGACACAGAGCTGAACGAAGGCATCTGCGGTTTGCTCGGCGCCGGCGGCGGCTTCACGACGATCGGTGCCTTGGCTTCCTCAACCTTCTTGGTTTCCTCAACCTTTTCAGCCTGTTTGCTCTCGGCGGGCGGCGTCTCGGCGACCGGCTCGGGCGCTTTAGCCTCGACGGCGGGCGCGGGCTCTTCCTGAGGCGGCGGCGCTACGGGCTTGGCCAGCTCCGTGGCCGCCTTTTTCTTCTCAGGCTTGGCGGCGGGCTGCTCATCCTCGATGCGTGTCACGGAGGCTTTCACGGCCGGTGCGGTCGCAGCCACAGGTGCTTCGGCCGGGGCTTTGGCGGTCTTCTTCACCGGCGCGGCTTTCTTGGCGCTCTTGGGCGGCGCCGCCGGCCGGGCGACGCAGCGGGCGGGCACGATGCTTCCGTCGGCATGCGCGACGTCGGCAATCCAAGCGCAGGTCTTCAGATCGCGGCAGGCTGCCTCGAACAGGCTGCCACACTGCGCGGCTGCGGCGTCGACCGTGGCCGCATCATCGCCGGCCGGCGCGACTGCGACCGGCGTCAACGGCTTGTTGGCCCACGGCAGGACCTCGCCGGCCTTCTTGGACGCCACAGGGGCTGTCGCCGGCACCACCTTTGCGGCAGCGGCGGCGGGCGCCGGCGTCTCGGCAGCGAGCGGCTCGTCGGACGGAACGGTTTCTACCGTGATCGGCGGCGCAGGCGATTGGGCAAATGACGGATCTGCTCCTGAGAGCGCAAGCGTCAGCGCGAGCCCCAAGGACAGCAGCGATGCTGGAGTTCGTTTCACAATCGTTCCCCCCGAACCCGGATTGTCGGTCAACGCTTGGAACGCTTGACTCTTTTCAGGTCACTGGCGGCCATCTTAATGGGCTCAGGCCAAAAAAAAACGGCCAGATGATAGCTCCTTGAAGAGCCAGCGTTTCATGCTTCTGGCGGTCGCCGGTGAGGTTGTCGCGCCGGCGAACATTAATTGTGGGTTCGCTGAGACGGAGTGCGCCTTGCGGGCCACGAGCCATGATTGTAAGGCACTCGCGCCTCGCCCCTGCGAGGCATTCGCTGACTTGAGAGGGAAGAGGTCGGGCTCATGAGCACGCAGGACGCTAAGCCGAACATAAAGAAAGTAGTGCTCGCCTATTCGGGAGGACTCGACACCTCGATCATCCTCAAGTGGCTGCAGGAGACCTACGGCTGCGAGGTCGTGACGTTCACCGCCGACCTGGGCCAGGGGGAGGAGCTCGAGCCCGCGCGCAAGAAGGCGCTCATGCTCGGCATCAAGCCCGAGAACATCTTCGTCGAGGACCTGCGCGAGGAATTCGTGCGCGACTACGTGTTCCCGATGTTCCGCGCCAACGCCCTCTACGAGGGTATCTACCTGCTCGGCACGAGCATCGCGCGGCCGCTGATCGGCAAGAAGCAGATCGAGATCGCGCGCAAGACCGGCGCCGACGCCGTCTGTCACGGCGCGACCGGCAAGGGCAACGATCAGGTGCGCTTCGAGCTTTCCTATTATGCGCTCGAGCCCGGCATCAAGATCATCGCACCCTGGCGCGAGTGGGCGTTCAAGGGACGCGAGGAGCTGTTGAAGTTCGCGCGCGATCACCAGATCCCGGTGACCAAGGACAAGGAGGGCGAGAGCCCGTTCTCGGTCGACGCCAACCTCCTGCACTCGTCCTCCGAGGGCAAGGTGCTCGAGG
Organism: Hyphomicrobiales bacterium; assembly: GCA_017304275.1. GTDB lineage: Bacteria > Pseudomonadota > Alphaproteobacteria > Rhizobiales > Hyphomicrobiaceae > Hyphomicrobium_C. The sequence goes on from JAFKKW010000198.1 coordinate 7,810, forward strand.
ACCCGGCCCAGAAGGCGCCCGAGATCGTCTATCAGCGCACGATCTCGCCGATGGACGCACCCGACAAGGTGACGACGATCAAGATCGGGTTCGAGAAGGGCGATGCGGTCTCGCTCGACGGCAAGAAGCTGTCGCCCGCGACGCTGCCCAAGGCGCTCAACGATCTCGGCCGCGACAACGGCATCGGCCGCATCGACCTGGTCGAGAACCGCTTCGTCGGCATGAAATCACGCGGCGTCTACGAGACGCCCGGCGGCACCATCCTGCTGCAGGCGCATCGCGCCATCGAGAGCCTCACTCTCGACCGCGGAGCGATGCACCTCAAGGACGAGCTGATGCCGCGCTATGCGGAGCTGGTCTACTTCGGCTTCTGGTTCTCGCCCGAGCGCGAGATGCTGCAGGCGGCAATCGACAAGAGCCAGGAGCACGTGGAGGGCGAGGTGACGCTCGAGCTCTACAAGGGCAACGTCATCGTCGTCGGGCGCGAGAGTCCGAAGTCGCTCTACTCGCCGACGCTGGTCACATTCGAGGACGACAAGGGCGCCTACGATCAGAAGGACGCGCAGGGCTTCATCAAGCTCAACGCGCTCAGGCTGCGTACGCTCGAAATGCGGAACCGGGGGAAATAGATAAGGCAACAGGTAACGGGCCGCAGGGCAGTCAGGTGTTCGCGCCCAATAAGTGGAGACTGATCCAATAAGTGGAGACTGATCATGAGTACGTCGAAGATCCTTGCCGCGCTGGCCGTCGCTTGCGGGGCACTTGCAGCGGCAGGCGCCGCGCAGGCCTACAGCGGCCGCGTGAAGTCCGCCTGCAAATCGGATTTCTACAAGTTCTGCCCGTCCTACAAGCCCGAAAGTCCGCAGCTCCGGTCCTGCATGCGCTCGGCCGGCGGAAACATCTCGAGCCGCTGCCTCGATGCGCTGGCGGATGCCGGCGAGATTCCGCGCAAGTACCACAGCAGCCAGCGCAACAAGTCGCGGTAATCGCCAGCATCTCGGATTGGCCCATGCCTCGCGGTGTACGCGCCCGAGGCATGGGGCGAAATGAGGACGGCGCTTCGAAGCACGCTGGGCCGCGAAGCCCGTGTTGCGGTAGGCTTCCGCCATTCAGCGCGAGGAGGCTGCCTCATGAGTACGTCACCGGAGCCGACCTGCCGCGTCATTCGCGCGGCAGATCCCTACGACGGCAAGCAGGGGCTCACCTATTTTCGCGGTGTCGCCGCCGAGACCGTGGGCGCCAAGGGCATCTGTATGCACCTCGTCACGGTTCCGCCCGGCGGCCGCGCGAAGGCGCACCTGCACGAGCGCCACGAGACAGCGCTGTACGTGCTTTCAGGTGAAGCCGTTACGCTTTTCGGCGACCGGCTGCAGCATCACATGATCACCAGAGCGGGAGATATCGCCTATATCCCCGCGGGTGTTCCGCATCTGCCGGTCAACCTCAGCGATCAGCCGACATCGGCAGTCATCGCGCGCACGGATCCCAACGAGCAGGAAAGCGTCGTGCTGCTGCCGGACCTCGAGGCGCTCGCGGATGCTGCCATCGCGCGGCTCAGGGCTTGACGGGAACCGAGGTCGCCGAACCGCCGTTTTCTCCAAACAACTCAGGAGAAACAACCATGAAACGCGTGATTGGCTCCCTCGTCTTCCTGTCATTGGCGGCGGGCGGCGCGCTCGCTCAAGACGGCGGCGCCGTCATCGGCAAGCAACAGGGCGTGAAGCTGGTTCAAGCCGAGTGCGAAGCGGTGTGGGCGAAGGCGAACCCGAGCAAGAAAGACAAGATCAGTGCCGGTCAGGCGCAGCCCTTCATCTCCGATGTGGTCGCCGCCAACACCAACGGCGACGGCTCCATCGACCAGAGCGAGTTCATGGCTGCCTGTGACAAAGGCCTGATGAAAGCACACGGCGCTACGACGGGCAGCAGCACGGGGGCGGAAGGCGCAGGCCCGGCCGCACCGCCCGCGCCATAAGACTGCTCCCCGCAGGCTGGGCAGCGTGCGCCGGTCAATGCGCGCTGCGACCGGTCACCTTACCGCGACCTTACAATCGGTATGAAGGATTATTCCCGGGAACCCTCGTCGGTGTCAGGCGTTCATTTGCCATTGACCATCACGCCGAAATCTCCAAGGAGACCTGTTTTGAAAACCGCTGTTTTTGCGCTATCTGCCGCCGTGCTCGCTTTTGCCTGCACAGCGCCCGCCCGTGCCGTCACGCCAGCGGCTGTCGGTCACGCAACCGTTCAGCCTGACGGCGTCACGCAGGTGCAGTACAAGAAGAAGAATTACAAAGGCAAATATTACAAGGGCAAGGGCCAGCATAGGCACGGCTACCGCGCCGGCCACCGCTACAAGCATGCGCCGAGAGGCTGGCACCGCTATAACTCGCGTCCGAGCTTCTGGCAGACGCGCGGATGCGTGGTAGTCGGACCGGTGTGGTTCTGCCCGTAAGACGCCTTTGGGCTTGTATTCGAGCGCGCTGCTCCGCAGAGGGGCAGCGCGCTTTTCATTTTTTAGGCCCGTTTCGCGAGGGCATGGCGCGGCGCACACTACCGGTGGCGGGATGATAACGACTTTCGCGGTTGCGAAGCGCTTCCGGCAACTGCCGTTCGACATACCGTACCGTGACGAGCCGTTCCGATTTTGTTGGAATCGGTGAACGGCTCTAGGTCTTTGTTTGGCCGTGCTTCTTATCGGAAAACCGGTTCCCACTTTTCCGGAAGCACTCTAGACTTTCGGTCGCCGGGGATGGCGAGGGGAGTGCGGACGTGAACGAGATCATCAACAAGGTCGTGCAGTTCCTGCAGCAAGGCATTGCCTGGATCTTCGACTTCATCAAGCTCATCTGGACGTGGTCTTTCGGCCAGATCATCGCGATCTTCCAATCCGATTGGCAGAGCCTGCCGGTGTGGAAGATCGTCGTGCTGGCGATCGTCGTCATCGGCATCGTCTACGTGCTGTACAAGGCGCTGTGGGAGGTCTGGGAGGCGGCGGAGAAGATCCTCAAGGCCTTCATCGGCCTGCTCGGCGTGCTGGTGACGATCCTGCCTTATGTCATCATCGCGGGCCTGATCGCCTTCGGCGGAAGCTGGGTGATCCATAACGTGAATTTCTGACGGAGCGGCCGATCTGCATGGACGCCCTATTCGACGCCTTCAGGGATGAAAGCTTCCGCTCCTCGTATGTGCTCTTTGCCTTCGCCGTCATGGTGCTGCCGATGGCCGCGCTGGCCTGGTGGTATCACACGAACATCCGCAAGACGCCCGGCGGGCGCGCGCTCATGCAGCGGCAGAACGCGGCGCCGCGGCATCTGGCGAGCGGCGTGCAGATGGCGGGTGAGATCTCGCGCGGCAAATACGGAGACGCCGCCAAACGGATGCAGACGCGCGTCTCTTGGATCGTCGCCCTGTGGGTGGCGGCCCTGATCGTCGTTTTCGGTCTGCTGATCTGGGCGGATGAGGTCAACCGCGCGGCTCCCGGCGCCTAGAGCGATTCCGGCTTCTAGTGAATTACCGAACGCTTCACTGCAACGGCCACGCGAGCACGATCAGGACCGTGCCCAGCACGAGAACGAGCAGCGACAGCGGTAGCCCGAGGCGCCAGTAATCACCAAAGCGATAGCCGCCCGGTCCCATCACCAGCAAGTTGTTCTGGTGCCCGATCGGCGTCAGGAAATCGCACGCGCAGCCGAGCGCGACTGCCATCAGGAACGGGTCTGCGTTGTAACCCAATGTCTTGGCGACCACCGCGGCCACGGGGCCGAGCATGAGGACGGCGGCGGCGTTGTTCACGAAGGGGGTCAGGATCATGGCGACGGCCAGCATCATACCGAGCGCAACCACGCCCGGAACGGCGGATGCCACGGCGGCCAGGTTGTGGCCGATGACGTCGGTGACGCCGGTCGCCTGGAGGCTTTGCGCGATCGGTATCAGCGCTGCGAGCAGCACGAGCACCGGTCCCTCGATCGATTCGTAGGCCTCCTTGAGCGAGATCTGCCTGAGCAGGATGACGGCAACGGCGGCGGCGAAGAATCCTACGGCTACCGTTACGACCTTGAACGATATCAGGACGAGCGCGGCCGCCAGAACGGCGAGCGACACGGCGCCCTGCGTCGACCGCCCCAGACCCAGCGCGCGATCGGCAAGCGGCAGCAAGCCGAGATCGGACATGGTGGCCTGAAGCGGCTTTTCCCAACCCTGCAGGACGATGACGTCACCGACCTGGAACTCGTGCGTCTGCAGGCGCACGGTCCGACGCGTGCCGGCCCGGCTCACCGCCAGCACGTTGACGTCGTAGCGCTGGCGCAGCGCGAAGTTGCGCGGCGTGCGGCCGATAAGGGGAGACTCGGCGCCGATCACGGCTTCCAACGCAACGAGCTCGTCGTCATCATCGCCATCCTTCTTGAGCTCGCTCGCGTGCGCGAGGTCGAGCTTGGCTTCCTCGAGCAGGTCTTTCAGCGCCGATGGCTCCGCCTGCACCGTGACGATGTCGCCGGCGTACAGCGGCCAGTGCGGGCTCGGAATGTAGTTGTGGCCGCCTTCGCGAAGGACGGCGGTGACGACGACCTCGCCGTCGACCGCCTTTTCGAGATCGCCGACAGGCTTTCCGACGAGCGGCGACTTCTCGCCGACAATGAGCTCGGTGGTGTAGTCCTCGATGGCGAAGCGCTCGTCCGCACCGGCAGGCGCCTTTCGATCCTTAGGCAGCAGCCTCCAGCCGAACGCGAGAAAGACGATGGCGAGCAGGGTCAGGGGAACGCCGACCCAGGCATAATCGAAGAGGCGAAAGGGCGCGCCCGACACATCCTGGCGAACGGTCGAGATCAACAGATTGGGCGAGGTGCCGATCTGGGTGATGGTGCCGCCGATCAGCGACGCAAACGCAAGCGGCATCAGATAGATGGACGCCGACTGTTTGGAGCGGCGGGCGACCTGGATTGCGATCGGCATGAAAATCGCCAGCGTGCCGACGTTCTTGACGAACGCCGACAGGACCGCAACGGCGGCGGACAAGAGACCGATTTGCAGCGACGGGCTGTCGACGCCTTTCAGGAGACGGCGGACGGTCCGGTCGAGAATGCCCGAGCGGGCAATGGCTTTGCTGACGACGAGCACGGTCGCGATGACGACGATCACCTGGTCGGAAAATCCGTCGAATGCCTTGTCCTGGGGCACGATGCCTGCCGCAATAGCGGCCAGGAGGGCGCCCATGGCGACGAGGTCATAGCGCCACCGGTCCCAGATGAAAAAGCCGAGCATTGTGACGACGATGGCAATGGCTGCCATCTGGTCGGCGGTCAATCCGAGCATGCGTGGTTCCCTCCCCCCATCCAGGTCCTGTGGCCGTTCCGGTTTGGCCCTTGAAAAGCCGTGGTCACCCGGTCACGGTGCTGCCTCAACCGATCCTAACGTTCAAGCCAGCCATAAGCTCCCTTCTCCCATGACCCGCGCCTCGCTCAACCGCACGCTCCGCCGCGCCTATTTCTGGCTCGGACTGGTGCTCGTCGTGTCCCTTGCGTCGAAGTTCGCGGATCGCATCCCCGGCCTTGCCGGCACGCCCATCGAGCGCGCGGCCCTGGACCTCTACGACTACCTCAAGGACATGGCGCTGGTGTTCGTGACGGTGGTCGCCGCCTATCTCGCCAACGTGTTCCAGAAGCGCTCGAAATTCGTCGAGAGCCTGGAGGAGGAGTGGCGCGGCATCGTGCGCACGAAGTCGGCGCTCTACACCTATTGCGAGAAGCCCTACGTCTCGACCGACGACTATCTCGCCGCGTTCTGCCGCATCTCCGAGACCATCGACAACATGCGCATCGTCTATGCGAACGCGGGCGAGACGGAGAGCCTGGTCGGGCTCTACCCCTATGCGCCGCTGCACGACATGCGCCGCGCGCTGCAATCGCTCGACCCCCGAAAACACCCGGACATTGCGGCCGAGGACAAGAAGCTGGCCCGCGAGGCCATCCTGCAGTCGTTCTATGCGCTGCGTGAGACCATGCTCGAGGAGCTCGATCTCGATGCGCCGGCGCACCCGCTGCTGATCTCGGCGGGACGGCGGCTCAAGCAGACCGGGGCGACACGGAGCGCCAAGGCGCAGCAACAGCGGCAAAGGGCGCGCCAGGAACGGACGCCGTCTCCCAAGCCTGACGTGGACGCTTTCCTGGCCCGGATTTACCAGGCCGAGCAGGGCCTTGACGGTTCGATTGATTCGGCTGTTCGGGTTGCCGAAAGATGACCTTGTTACTAGTTCTTCCGGGAAAAATTGGCTCCTAACGATTTGATATCGCGAAGCAAAATTAAAAAAACCCACGCATTCAATGCGAGGGTTTGCTAATATTTACATCTCGTTAACAATGATATACAATGGCAAGTTGTGGGCATTTTCTCCACAACTAAACCGAACCCACTTCGTGACCAGCGAAGTTGGTTCTTTTTTCGCAACCGCCCGGTTAAAGGCTTGGTGTGTTCCTATCTTTAATCTGCATGTTCGCAGACCAACGTCAAGTTACTTTCAATCGGGCTTCTCATTAGGAGTATTAAATGAGCAAGCCAAGTTACACGTTAACGTTTGACGACGCCGTACAGATCCATCTCTTGATCTGGGACGGCGAACTTCAAAGCCGCATTGCGGCTAAATACGACGTCAACGGAGGTCGCATCTCCGAAGTCAATACCGGGAAACGTCATCCCGGAAGCGCGAAAGTGGCTGCCGAAATTTATCGACACCGACGTTCCGCAGCTTAGCACGGCTGAAAGCACCGAGGAGAACCTCGGTGCTTTCTAGCTAACCGGAATCAGCCTTCTGGTCGCGGGTGTCTAGCGAATACCAATGGGTTGTGCTACCTCCGCGCAGAAATTTTGCGGCGCACACGTTTCCATCGTGGGTTGCGTCGACACCTCATCAGGACAACCCATGGATATCCGCAATATCGCGATCATCGCGCACGTCGACCACGGCAAGACGACCCTTGTCGACGAACTGCTCAAGCAGTCCGGGTCCTTCCGCGACAACCAGAAGGTTGCCGAGCGGGCGATGGATTCGAACGACATCGAGCGCGAGCGCGGCATCACCATCCTCGCCAAATGCACGAGCGTCGTCTGGAAGGATACGCGCATCAACATCGTCGACACGCCGGGCCACGCCGATTTCGGCGGCGAGGTGGAGCGCATCCTGAACATGGTCGATGGCGTCGTCGTGCTCGTCGATGCGTCGGAAGGGCCGCTGCCGCAGACGAAGTTCGTCGTCTCCAAGGCGCTCAAGCGCGGCATCCGCCCGATCGTCGCCATCAACAAGATCGACCGGCCTGACGAGCGCCACCTCGACGTGCTGAACGAGATCTTCGATCTGTTCGCCAACCTCGACGCGACCGACGAGCAGCTCGACTTCCCGGTGCTCTACGGCTCCGGCCGCAACGGCTGGATGGCACTCGATCCGGCCGGGCCGCGCGAGAACCTGGCGCCGATGTTCGACCTGATCGTGAACCACGTGCCGGCTCCGACCGTCGAGCCGGGGCCGACGCGGATGCTCGCGACCACGCTCGAAGCGGACAACTTTCTCGGCCGCATCCTGACCGGGCGCATCTCGTCGGGCACGCTCAAACCCAACCAGCCGCTCAAAGCGCTGGACCGTGACGGCAAGCTGGTCGAGACATTCCGCGTCACCAAAGTGCTCGCCTTCCGCGGGCTCGAGCGGGTGCCGGTCGACGAGGCGCAGGCGGGCGAGATCGTCGCCGTTGCAGGGATGAGCGATGCGACCGTCGCCGACACGCTCTGCGACCCGGCGGTCGAGGAGCCGATTGCGGCGCAGCCGGTCGATCCGCCGACGCTTTCGATGACGTTCCGCATCAACGACGGTCCGTTCGCCGGGCAGGAGGGCGACAAGGTGCAGAGCCGCGTCATCCGCGACCGTCTGCTCAAGGAAGCCGAGCGCAACATCGCAATCCGTGTCACGCCCTCGATGGAAGGCGGCGACTCGTTCGACGTCGCGGGCCGCGGCGAGCTTCAGCTCGCGATCCTGCTCGAGAACATGCGCCGCGAGGGCTTCGAGCTCACGGTCTCGCGTCCCAAGGTCGTGTTCACAATGGACGAGGCGACCGGCCAGCGCCTGGAGCCCGTCGAAGAGGTGATCATCGACGTGGACGAGGGCCACACGGGCATCATCGTGCAGAAGCTTTCGGAGCGAAAGGGCGAGCTTCTCGAGATGCGCCCTTCCGGAGGCGGACGCACGCGCATGGTGTTCCATGTACCGACGCGCAGCCTGCTCGGCTACCAGGCCGAGCTGCTCTCCGATACGCGCGGCACGGCCGTCATGAACAAGCTGTTCTTCGCCTACGAGCCGTACAAGGGCGAAATTGCCGGGCGGCACACGGGCGTGCTGATCTCGAACTCGGACGGCGAGGCCGCCGCGTACGCCATCTTCAACCTGCAGGATCGTGGGCCGTTCTTCATCGGGCCGCAGACCAAAGTCTACGTCGGCATGATCGTCGGCGAGCACACGCGCGACAACGATCTCGAGGTGAACGTCGTCAAGGGCAAGAAGCTGACCAACGTCCGCGCCTCGGGCAAGGACGACGCGGTGCTGCTGACGCCGCCGATCAAGCTCACGCTCGAGCGGGCCATGAGCTATATCACCGACGAGGAACTGGTCGAAGTGACGCCGAAGTCCATCCGGCTGCGCAAGCGGTGGCTCGACCCGAACGAACGCAAGAAGCAGGAGCGCAAGCGCGAGGCCGAGCGGGAGGCCGTGGCGTAATTTGGACGCCCTGCATTCCGATTTTTCCGGGATGATACGTCTTTTGCCTGCCACTTTAGATTGAGCACGCGCTGAGTATTGTGTAGAGTCATAGGGTTCATTCCGTCTTTGCAAGAGTTCGGTGTGACAGGATCAACGCCGGGGCAGCGTACGGGGAATGCCCTTGAACGAGCTAGATGAACATAGAGCGCGCAGCGTGCTCGAAACCGCGCATGGCGCGTGGTGCGACCGTGACGTGGAGCGCTTGCTCGACCAGTACGTCGAGGATTGCACCTACTGGTGCAACGCAGGCGTCGTCGATGGCGAGCCCTTCACGCTGACAGGGAAACAGGCTTTCCGCCCCTTCCTCCACAGCATCCTTCTCGTTGCCGACAGCCGTTCGGTCATCGAGCTGTTCCAGTTCAAGGACGGGATTGCGCGGGCGCAGATCTCGGCTTACGTCCGGCATCGGCGGACCGGGCACGTGCTGGCCGGATTATACCGTCAGGTCGTGACCTACCGCGGAAACAGGATCTGGCGGATCGAGGAATATCACGATGCCGCGAAGATGAACGCCTTCTGGCGTCTGGTTGCCAGCGAAGAGGCGGCCGTCGAGTCGAAATAATCAACTTCCTGGAGTGAGCGGGCTCGCGCGGATGCGGGCCCGCCTGACGGGCTGCAGTGCAGCAGGCGCGCCCTCGAGGAACTTGGTCACGATCAACGCGACAAACCCCTCGACATCCGTCGTCACGCGCGTGCCGTAGATCCAGCGGCGGATGGCGAGATAGAAGACCTCGCCATGCAGGCCCCATGACAGCTCGAGCGCCTTTTCCGACGCGGCCGGGCCGTGTCTGCCGGCCAGCTTCTCCAAATCACGGGCGACGGGCGCGATCACCTTGCGCTCGATGAGTTTCAGATAACGTTGGTTGATGTTGAAGCCGGCCAGGCCCGCATAGACGAACGTGCGCACCCACGCCGGATTGTCGATGGCGGCGAGATACTGCGCGTAAAAGCGCATCAGGCGCTCGGAGAGAGACACGCTCCGATCGTCGAGCAGCGCATCCCACGCCGGGTTCCAGCGGCTCAGGAAAAGCCGCTCATAGACGCGATCGACGAGCGCCTCCTTGGTCGGGAAATAGCGAAACAGAAGCGCGTGAGAGATGCCGAGGCGCGCGGCGAGATCGCGCATGCTGCCGCTGAAGCCGACCTCGGAAAAGTAGAGGACGGCGCCTTCGACGATCTCTCTCTCCCGTTGGCGTGGGTCGAGGCGCTTGCGTTTGGCCTGCCCGGATGCCTGCCTGTCGTCTTGCATTGGAGATCCCCCTCCGGAAATGCCCGGTGCGACTTGCTGACCACTTGGTTATTTATAGCAGACGCTATAATGACCATACGGTCAATAGTCTAGACCCGGCTCCGATCTATCCAAAAGGAGAGTTCCCATGTCGCAATCCCCGATCGTCGTCACCCTGCGCCTCACGCCGACCGATCCGAAAGCCTTCCAGAGCTTTCTCGAGGATATTCTGCCCGACACGCGCAAGGCCCGCGGCTGCCGGTTCTCGAAGACCTACGCGGGCGAGGGGTCGGACGACTTCCTGCTGATCCAGGAGTGGGAGTCGGCCGAGGATCAAAAGGCCTACATGGCCTGGCGTGAGCAGACGGGCGTGCTCAAGACCTTCCTCGGGCATCTCGCCAAGCCCGCAGAGGTCCAGATCTGGGCGGCAAATCCCGCGTGAGACGACGGCGGGCAGCGACTTATGCCGCCGCCCGCCCTCCTATCGGAACGTTCACCGCTTTCCGTAACGCTCCGGGATGCGCGGGCTGCTACTCGATGACGATCGTCGCCACGTAGTCCATCGTCCGGTTGACGTTGTCGGGCGGCAGCAGCGTGTTCAGGAGGTACGAGGTCGGGGAGTAGTTTTCGGGCACGGCGACGTTGAAGGCCGCACGGATCATGCGGGCGCGCGTGCGCTGGAGGACGTTGCCGCCGCTGACCCCGAGATAATAGTCCTTCAGCGTTTCGAACTTCGGCTGCATCGCCTCCGCCACCTTGCGATGGCCTTCCGACATCTTCTTCAAGCCGGCCGGATTCTCGACGAACACCTGCTCAAGCAGCGCCCGGCGCTCGTCGAGCGGCATCTTGAGCTCGTCGATGACCGTCAGCGGCCCGTCGGCGAGCCCGATGCGGGTCGAACTTCCCTCTTTCGGAATGTTGTTGCCGGTGGCCACCAGCGGCCGCATCGGCGGCTTCACGCAGGCGGGAACGCGGCTGCCCTTGAAGTCATCGGCCGTCGACGCCGGGTCGCAATCGCGTAGGGAGAGAAGCGACCAGGCGAATTCCGAGCAATAGAGATCCAGCACGCCGGACGGGTTCTGCCCCAGCGCGATCTGCCCAAGGTGCTGCACGAAGTTCAGCGTATGGTTGGGCTTGAACTTCGGCGCGTTGTAATCGTCGTTGAACTTGATCTTGCTCGGATAGATCTTGCCGGCGCTGCTGTTGATGCGCGTAGCCCAAGCGACAATATTGGCGCGCTGCGCGTCGGTCAGACCGCGCGGGCGAATGACGTGAATGAACTTGAGGTCCTTGTAGTGGGCACTCGTCAGATCGGCGCTCATGCCCTTGCCGAGGTATTCCTCGTTCAACGGGTTGTCGATGTTGCGAAGCTTGCCGTCCTTGATATAGGCGACGCCGGTATGACTGATGCCCATCTGGATGTTGGGATAGGCGCCGGCTCCGCCCCATTCGGGCCGGAAGGAAAGGAGGATATCGCCGGTCTGGAAAATGCCGCTCTTGGCCAGCCGGGCCGACATGCCCGACCGTGGCGTCGAGACGATGCGAAGGCCGGCGTCGCTGCCGGTCTTCAAGGCCTCGGGATGCTTGAAATCGACCAGAACGTCGGTGGTGTCGAATGGGCCGGCGAGCGGCGCCCATGTGCTCTTGGGCACGGTAAAATAGATGGGAATGCTGAGCTTTTTCGCCAGCCGCTCATTGGCCTTCTCGCTGAACGAAAAATCTTTGCCCGCGGCTCCCGCCGGTACAGCGGACAGCGCCAGCAGGGCGCAGGACAGCATGCAGAGACCGCCCGACACCTTCCTCGACTTCGACATAGATCAACGCTCCACCCAGATGGCGCGGCCCCAACCGGGCGCGACATGCACGTTTTTCGCGGCAGCCGCCGCGGGCTCTCAATCCTGAACTTCCCCTAGGGGACGCTATCACGGCGCGCCGCGCTGCCCAATCGCCCTTCGTGGCCGTCCAGTCCCTTTCCCAGCGACGCGCGGCATAACCGTCATATCGCCACCCGGGATTGCCCCGCGTGACTCGGCCCGGGAGGTCGGGTAAAGATCGGGCACGACGACGGGTACGGGGGAGTTCTGAGCATGGCGCAGTCGGAGACGGCAAGCGGCGCGAGCCCTGAGACCAAGCATGAGCGCACCGTCTATGCCGCGAGCGGCGGACGCAAGACGTTCTTTTCCTTCGTGTTCTTGATCCTGCTGCCGTTTTTCGCCAGCTTGCCGGCCATGATGTACATGCGGGTGAAGAACGGCTTGTTCTTCGATGCCGCCGGCCTTGGCATCATCGCGGCGGCGTTCACCGTTCTGATGTTCCTGATCGTCGTCGAGCTTCTGTTCTCGCTGCGGGCGCGTGTCGAGCTCGGCGATACGTCGGTCAAAATGACCCTGCCGTCGGGTCGCGGGCCGACGCCGATGCTGTTCTACAAGAGCTACGACATTCCCTACGACCAAGTGCACACCGTCGAGACGCGGCGCGAGATCTATGGTGGCTCGCTGGTTCCGGTGCTGCTCAAGGGCGCACGCCTGATTACCAAGGACGAGAAATCGATCCCGATCGGCTACATCAGCGAAGCCAACGTCGATCCCTGCTTTCCCTACACGGAGATCGCCAAGAAGATCGCGGAGCGGGCGCGCCTACCGCTGATCGACCGGGGCAACGTCCGCCGCTCGTTCCGCCGCAAGTTCTTCGGCATCAAGGGGAGCCGGGTGAACGAGGTAGACCTCGTGGACGAAGCTCAGATCGCCGAGCTCAACAAGTCGCACCATAATATGGTGCTGGGCCTCGTCGGCGGGCTGGCGCTGCTGATCGTCATCGGTATCGTCGACGACCTGGCGAGTGAGACGCCGATCGGTCAGACGGCATCCGCAGGCGTGGCGGCGTCCGGTACGCTCGCGCCGCAGAAGAAGTAGGGCCGCCGCGCCGATCAGTTGACGAAGATCCTGACGATCCGGCGTCGGCGTCCGGCATAGCCGCTCAGGAGAGCAAGCGCGCCGAAGACGACGAAGGTCGGCAGCGCGAGGACGGGCGCAACGAGGCTGTCCCAGATCCAGGGGCTGACACCGACTACGGCCTGCCGTGCCGCCGCGACCCCGCTGGGGGCCAGCTCCTGCCACTGGGCGAGCAGCGAGGTCGCCGCGAAGGGGCCGGCGCCATAGATCGGCGGGGTGGCGTCGATCACAAGCGCGATGGTAGCTGCCAGCAGGAAAACGGCTGCGAGAAAGCGAAAAACGACCATTCGTGGCTCACGGCGTCCGCGATGTCAGGCCGATCACGGCCTTCGGCCAATCCGGCGAAAGCGGGAGGATCCCGGCCCGGCATGGTCTAGCATATTCGCGCTGCCGGGATCACGGAAAAGGAGGCCAAAGGCCCCGCCTGATGTGTTGCCTCCAAAGTGGTTATGGGTATAGTGCGCCGCTCCACATCGGAATTTTGACGGACCGATGAGCCCGCTTCGGACCCTGGTTCGCGGCGATCAGGTCCGGCGCGCAGGAGAGATGGCCGAGTGGTTGAAGGCGCACGCCTGGAACGCGTGTAGGCGGGCAACCGTCTCGTGGGTTCGAATCCCACTCTCTCCGCCAAGTTTTGTCGCTCACGCGCCGCGGCGCTCCGCGGGGGCGACGCTCGCGCCGGGTCGCCTTGCTCCCGAGCCCTTGCGGGACGCAACTTGTACCTTCGACGCCCGACATATTTGCGCTCACGTGCTGCGGGCGCTCCGCTGGGTTCTGGGCAGCTCCATTTCCGCCCGACGTCCGAAAAGCAATCAGCCCCGCCGGTGGACCGGCAGGGCTGATGAAAAACGACTGTGTCGGGACGTGGTGCTCTAGAAGAGAACCTTCAGATAGGAATTGAAGTAGGCACCTTCGCCGCCGCGGTGGCCGCCGAAGCCATCGCCGTTGCTGTCATCATTGTCAACCCACTGATAGCCGCCGCTGAGCGAGACTTCCGCCGGAAGCGTCGGACGCAGGTTGAAGGGGAGAACAACGAAGGCACCGAGGCGAGACGTGACATCGCCTTCCTCGCTCCAGATCTCGCCTTCGGGACCGAACTTGGTGCCGCTGCGATTCCAGCCGAGACGCAGGTTGCCGTAGTAGGTGTCGAACGCCGTCGAGTAGCTGGTGTCGAAGGCATAGTAGAACGGGCTCTCGTCGCCGGATTCGATCTCGAGGGCGACCTTGAAGCCGGTCTCGGTGCCGCGCACCGGATTGGCGGGGTCATCCGGCGAGAGGTCGACGTCGCGGACCTCCATGCCGAGGTAGCCGATGACGCTCGTCGAGCCGTGATAGAAGAGGTAGCCGAGCATCGCGTCCATTGCGCGATCCTTGGCATCGACGTCACTGCCCAACGAGATGCCGTCGTAGCTGTAGTCCGAATACCAGCCGAAGGTGCGGAAGACGAAGCCGTTGCGCGTGAAGTCGCCGTTCAGCGCGAACAGATTGCCGGAGTAAAGGGTCCAGATGTCCTTGGCGACGTCGATGCCACCGTAGCTGATGACCTTGATGTTGCCGTCGGATTCACCGCCGAGGAGCGGGCTGTTGCCGCGATTGAACTTGTAGGTGATGCCGAGCTTGGCAGTCCAGATGTCAGGTTCTTCCTTGTCGACGTATATCGTACCGTCTGTCGCGGCACCGCTGTTTGTGGTCTCCGCGTCGTACTTCGCGTAGCGAACTTCCCCGCGCAGGAAGAAGCCGTTGCCGAGCATGTGCTCCAGGCCGCCACCGATGAAGTAGCCGTCGAAGTCTGCTGAGTTCCGACCCCGAAGAATGGTACCTGGAGGACCACTGGCATCGAGGATGTCCCACGCGCCATCGTTATCGAAATGAGCGCGCGAATAACCGGCGGTCAGGAAGGCCAGGGTGGTCGGCTGCACGAGAACACCAATACGGCCGCCGATGTTGTATGACCGGTCGATGGTCATGCCATCGAAGTTGCGCCCGCGGTTGATGTCCGACCAATCGACATCACCGAAGACGCCGACGACGATGCGATCCCACTGGCAGTCATAGCCCCATACAAGCGAGACAAGGCCGCCGTCACCGCTTTCGTGGTGATTCTCGTCCCCACCACCGCCCACTTCGCGATAGCGGTTCGTCGATTTGTTCCAGCCGTAGCCGACGCTGCCGCCGAAATACATGCCGGACCAGGACGGCGCCTCAGGCGCGACAACGGTGTCCTTCAACGACACCATGCCATCGGCAAGTGCCGGCGTGGCCATGAGCGCAAATGCCAGACCGCCCGCGACGGACGTAAGGATGCGCTTCCCCATAGTATGCCCCCATAAACGGTGCGGGAAAAAACGCAGCTACAGTCCCGACGAGATAATGCGTTGATGATCAAACATCCGATTCACGGGATTCTGTCGAGGCCGTGATTGCACGTACGGAGATTTTTCGGCGTGGGGCTGTCGTGGGAGCAACGCTTTACCTCCCGGCCCACCGCAATCCGTTGATTGCGCAACTCGATCGACGCCGGCGCGCTGTGGATAATCCCCAGCACGCGACGCACGGCGGCGATCAGAGGTCGCGTCAGTTCAGCGGAGCCGAGGCTTTGGGGGTAACCAGACCGACTGGAATTCCATCCGGATCGGCGACGACAGCCATGCGGCCCGTGCTCGCGTCGTCGAACGGCGCCTTCAGAATGCGGCCGCCATTCTTCAATGCCTCGATCACCGCGTCGTCGACGTTTGCGACCTCGATGTAGGTGAGCCAGCCGGGGCGCATGTCATCTGCGTCGCCCGTGTCGATCTTCGATGCTCCTGCCACCTCGACGCCGTTGCGCAGGAAGAGCGTGTACTCGGCCTCGCCGGGGTTCGGCGCGCGCGTTGTATCCGCGGCGGCGACCGTCTTTTCGGTCCAACCGGCCACGCTGGTGTAGAAGGCGCGGGTGCGGGCGGGATCCGCGCTCATGATCTCGGACCACCATACGGTGCCGGTCGTCGGGCTGGCCGTGACGCTGGTCTCGGCGAGAGCCGGGCTGGCGTGGACGGCGATCAGGGCCAGGCCCGCGACCGCGGATCTGCGTGCATATGTGAAGACGGAGGGAACACTCGAGCGACGCATTTTCAGCTCCTATCGGATTGAGAAACTGAAAACGACGGCTGCAAGCCCGATGCCAGTGGCGCGGCACCCGCGCGCGACACGGAAGGAACCCGCCGTCAGGGTTTACATTCAGCCCTTATGGCAAGGGAAGATGTAGGTGAAGCCCTGGAATTTCGCGTAATCGGCGTTCGGGTCGTACGGCATGATGCGGACAGACTTGCCGTCCTGCGGCGGCGCGTGGACGCCGAGCATGTACAGGGGATCGATGAGCCGGGCGTCCGGATTGCGCCATTCGCGGCCACCGTGGCGATTGGTGATCCAAGTCAGCGTATCAGATTGGACCTCCCAGACCTCCCACAGGCCGGGACACACGCGCCAGCCGCTCCCCGCGCGCGATGGGCTGGCCGACCTTCAAATGCTTGATCTCGTCGTATCTCAGATGGTCGTAGGCGGTGAGGTAGTAGGCCGCACCGTCGTCCATGTTGAGCTCGGAAGCTGTGTGCGCGATGAGCAGCGCGCCTTCCTTGCCCCATCCCCAGTTGGCTTCCCAGACCGCTTTCACGGTGCCTGAGGCGGGAGCGATGATGTCCTCGCCCAGGCGGCCTCCGTCGACGCCGGAATGCGCCTCGCTGCGGCGCGATCCGTCGATGTCGCGCCAACTGGCGTAGAGCGAGGTCAATGGAGAGCAGCGGTAGCCCTCGGGATAGACCGGAACGAGCTTGCTCCGGGTGATGTCGTAGCCCTTCTTCACGTCAGCGGCTCCGCCTTCGAGATAGTGCGCGACGGCCGAGACGCCAAAGGCGCTCAGCACGACCACAGATCCTACAAGGGCAAGGAGACGCAGCACGCAGGTTCCATCCGCCAAGAGTTAATATTCATTATCGCACATCGCGCGTATCTCCCTGGAGAAAAAGCTCGATGTGCGCCAACTGCACGCACTCATTAACACTAAGACGCGCGCCCGCGCGCGCTGGTCGACTCCCTCCGTAAGCATCCCGGCCGCGCTTTGCGACCGGTCACTGCCGCGGATCGGCGTTGGTGTGCAGCGTTCCACTCTAGGACAGGTGGGCCATTTCGGGGCGTCGCCTTCTGGGCGGGGCCTCCGCGACCTGCGGGCCCGCATGCCGCAGCGCAGCCCGCCTCGACCAACGAGACGGCCTCAAATTTCAATAGAATAAAGGATTTATGGCCCGTTCACGCCGCATGACGTCGCCGGTTGTGCACGCACCCCGACCTCATAAACGCGTGGCACACGCTTTGCGATTGCTCCCTCGAAACTAGAAATCGAAGCGAGGAAGACCGTCTGAGTTCGCGACGCCGTGCTTTTGGACACCCCGGAACGCGGCCCGCAACCTAGCCGATCCTGACAATCGAAGCCTCTGCAAGTCGCCGTCGGACCCCGACAGCGGCAACGGGATCGATTTGTGCCTCGCCTCGCCCCATCGAGGCGCACGCAAATGCTTAATACGGGCCGGGGGCCGCAGACACGGCGATCTTACGAGCCATCGCCGCCGGCTCTGCTTCACCTCACCTTCGAAGCACAGGTTGCGCTGCGCCCGAACAAGCTGGCGATCGAGTTCTCGGACGAGATCCTCACCTACGCCGAGCTCGACGCCTACGCCAACCAGATCGCCCATGGCCTGATCTCTCGCGGTGTGCGGCCCGGCGACCTCGTCGCGCTCTATCTCAAGAAGTCGCCGCGCCTCTACGCGACGATGCTCGGCATCCTCAAGGCGGGCGCCGGCTATGTGCCCATCGATCCGCGGTTTCCGCTCGAGCGCATCCGCGCGATCCTCGAGGATTCGGATGCCAAGGCATTCGTGACCGAGCACGCGCTTTTCGCCGCCGTCGACGGCAGCATCGCAACGCCAGTCATCCATCTCGACCGGGACCACACGCCGATCTCGCGGCTGCCCGCCACGTCGCCGTCGCTGGCGCGCGCCATCGAGGTCACGGACCTCTGCTACGTGATCTACACGTCGGGATCGACCGGGCGCCCCAAGGGCGTGATGATCGAGCACGGCAATGCGGCCGCCTTCGTGCGTACCCTCAAGAGCATTTACAAGGTCACGGCCGACGATCGCATCTATCAGGGCTTCTCGACGGCGTTCGACGCGTCGGTGGAAGAAATCTGGGCTGCGCTCTCGCTCGGGGGCACGCTCGTGGTGCCGACCGAGGAGATCCTGCGGTCGCCGGCCGAGGTCGCCGACTTCATCGACGAGCACGAGATCACCTATTACTCCACCGTGCCGACGATGCTGGCGATGATCGATCGCGACCTACCGACGGTGCGCACGCTCGTCCTCGGCGGCGAAGCCTGCTCCAACGAGCTGGTGACCCGCTGGGCGAAGCCCGGACGGCGCATGCTCAACACCTATGGTCCGACGGAAGCGACCGTCGTCGCGACGTGGAGCGAATGCGCGCCGGACGAGGCGGTCAGCATCGGCATCGCGCTTCCGGGCTACACGGCCCATGTGCTCGACGAGCGCCTGAACCCGGTCGCCGTCGGCGAGACGGGCGAGCTCTACATCGGCGGCGCCGGCGTGGCGCGCGGATACATGAACCTCCCCGCGCTCACGGCCGAGCGTTTCATCGCCGACCCGTTCGACGAGGGCGGCCGCCTCTATCGTACGTTCGACCACGTGCGGCTCGGCAAGACGGGCGAGCTTTATTTCCTCGGTCGCCTCGACGACCAGATCAAGATCCGCGGGTTTCGCATCGAACTCAGCGAGATCGAGGCGGTCCTGCTCGAGCATCCCTCGATCAAGGCCGCCGCGGCGGCGGCGGTCGATATCCAGGAGCTCAAGGAACTCGCAGCCTACGTCGTCACCGAGGACGGCAGCGACACACTGGATCGCGATGCGCTGGCGGCACTTCTGCGCGAGCGGATGCCGGCCTACATGGTGCCGCAGTACCTCGACGTGGTCGCAGAGCTGCCGATGATGTCGAGCGGCAAGATCGACCGCAAGGCGCTGCCGCCGCCGCAGAGGCTGCTGGTCGACGCCGGCGCTGTCGTGCCGCCCTCCAACGACCTCGAGCGGCAGATCGTGGACGCGTGGCAGCAGGCCTTCCGGCTTCCGGAGATCTCTATCGAAGCCGACTTCTTCTTCGACCTCGGCGGGCATTCCCTGCTCGCGGCGCAGGCCGTGGCACGCATGCGCGACACCACCGGGGTCGTGTCGCTCTCCGTGCGCGACATCTACGAGCACCGCACCGTCAGAGGCCTCGCCGCGCATCTTGCAAAAGGACAGGAGAGCGATGGCGATCGAGCCGATGCCGGGGACGCAGACGACGAGACGATCGCAGCAGACGGCCCGACACCTGCCGACGCCGCCTTCGCGAGCGTGCATCCCCTGGTGCGCTGGATGACGGTCGCGGTGCAGGCGCTGGTTGCGACGGCCTACTACTCCGTGCTCGCGTTGCCGTTCACCTACGTCGTGCTTGTCATCACCGCGGTCATCGACGGCAAGATGCACTGGACGGTCGCGGCCGGACTTTCGACCGCGGTCGGTTTCCTTGCGTGGCCGTTCCTGCTTCTGCTCAGCATCGCGGTGAAGTGGATCGTGGTCGGGCGCTACAAGGCCGGACGCTATCCGCTTTGGAGCGGCTACTACCTGCGCTGGTGGATCGCCAACCGCTTCCAGGCGCTCGCATGGGCGGAGATGTTCAAGGGCACACCGCTCATGAGCCTCTACTGGCGCGCGATGGGCGCCAGGATCGGCCGCGACGTCACGATCTCCACGAATCTCTCGAGCGCCTGGGATATGATCTCGATCGGCGACGACGCGAGCGTCGGCGCGGAGACGCAGATCCTCGGCTACCGCGTCGAGGACGGGTATCTCGTCATCGCCCCGGTCTCGATCGGAAACGACTGCTTCGTCGGCATGCAGTGCTCACTCGGCCTCGGGTCGCGGATGGGCGATGGCGCGCGCCTCGACGACATGTCGCTGCTTCCGGATGGGATCGAGATGGCGGACGGCGAAGCGCGGCGCGGCATCCCGGCGTTGCCCGCAACCGTCAACGTGCCCGAGCGCAAGCGCATGGTGAAGAACGCTTCTCCCGTTGCCCGTGTCGGCCATAAGCTCGTGCGCGCCTTCTACGGCCTCGTGCATCTGACGCTGATCTACGTCATGGGCTACTTCCTGCTCATGACCGCACTGCCGTCGATCGCGCTGGTTCTCGGTGCGCTGTATCTCGGCGGTCCGTGGTGGGGCGTGGCAGCCGCGTTCGCGTCGATCCCGCTCGGGCTCTTCGTCTACATTCGCGGCGCGATCATGCTGAAGCGTCTGATCGGTCCGCTGAAAGCCGGGACGATGTCGATCTACAGCTTCCGCTATCTGCGCCACTGGTTCGCGGCCTACCTGCTCGAGAACACCAAGACGCTCTTGATGCCGGTATACGCGACGATCTACCTGCCCGGCCTGCTGCGCGCGCTCGGGGCGAAGATCGGCAAGGGCGTCGAGATCTCGACCGTCTCGCAGGTCTGCCCGGACGTGCTCGAGATCGGCGAATGGAGCTTCCTCGCGGATGCCTGCCTCGTCGGCGGCGAAAGCATCCACAACGACATGCTCGAGCTCGGTGCGGTCAAGATCGGATCGCGGACCTTTATCGGCAACAGCGCGGTGGTCACCGGCGGCCACACGATCGGCGACGACGTACTGATCGGCGTCTGCTCCACTCCGCCCGCGGACACGCCCGTCGTGCCGAACGGAACGCGGTGGCTCGGCTCGCCCAGCTTCGCGCTGCCCAAAACGCAGAAAGACTGCAGCTTCGCGGAGGCGCAGATCTTCAAACCGACCCTGCTTGCGCGGCTGGAACGGGCGCTCACCGACGCGGTGCGCGTCCTGCTGCCGAGCGTGATCGCGGTCGGCTGCCTGGTGGCGTTCGTGACGTTCCTGGTCGCCGGCTACCGCGCGATGCCGCTGTGGCAGGTGCTGGCTCTGATGCCGGCAGTGGCTCTGACGCTCGCCTACGTCGCGATCTTCATCACGGCGATGATCAAGGAGATCCTGACCGGCACGCACGGGCCGGTGGTGAAGCCGCTGTGGTCGCGCTACGTCTGGCACAACGAGCTCGTGAACGGCCTCTACGAGACCATCGCCGCGGCCGCCATGCAGCCCTTGATGGGCACCCCGCTGATCGCGCCCTGCCTGCGCATGATGGGCTGCAAGATCGGCAAGTGGTGCTTCATCGACACGACCCTGTTTTCCGAGTTCGACCTGGTCGACATCGGCGACAAGGCGTGCCTCAACCTCGGCGCGACGATCCAGACGCACCTCTTCGAAGACCGCATCTTCAAGGCGGATCACCTCCGGGTCGGCAACGGCTGCACGGTCGGCAACATGGCCGTCGTGCTCTACGGCACGGAAATGCAAGCCGGCTCGGTGCTCGGTCCGCTGTCGGTGCTGATGAAGGGCGAGACGCTGCCGCCGCGCACGCAGTGGCACGGCATTCCCTGCGAGCGCATCGTGCGCCCGCACAGGGTGTGGCCGCGCCTTGCCAGCACGGCGGAACCCGATCCAGTCACGGCCGAGACGCCCGACGTCGCGCACGTCGGCGCACAGGCCGCCTGAATACTGCAAAGTCATATTTCACGTCATAATCTCAAGCGCCCTGGCCGTTGCAAAACGGCCGGGGCTTTTTGCTTGGGCGGGCGAAAGGGGATGGCTTTTCCCGGGCCAATCGCTAGGTTCATAGTGTCATCAACACATCACAATGCGTGCGATCCCAGCGCGCCGGATACCCGTACCGCCGTTCACCGCGCATGCAAGACATCACAAACCTTCTGCTACTGTCCGGCCCGTCGGGGGGTGGCAAGAGCACGTTCGCCCGCCTGCTGAAGGAGGGCGGCCTGCCGGCTGAGATCGCGCGTCAGCTGCCCGCGCAGGCGCGCCGGTGGCCCCTGGTCGACGTCACAAATCACATGCGGCGGCAGATCGAGGACGAGGGCGACGCGGCCGCCATCGCAGCGCTCGGGAATCCAACCGAGCTGATCCTCCACTATGACATCACAACCGTGCACCGGTATGGTCTCGGCGGCTACGAAAGCGATCCCGCGCTCAGGCTGCTGCGTTCGGCGCGCAACATCGCGGTGGTGTTCGTCTGCCCCGACGCGGAGCGGCTCTACACGCAATTCGTCGATCGCGACGCGATCCGGCAGGCGCGCAAGTCCGCGGCGGCGCGGACCTGGAACAAGACCGTACTCGCGCCGCTACGAAAACTTCGTCTGCGTCTCGCCGGACAGACCCTCAACGGAGAGCGGTCGCTTTACAGCGACCCCGACTGGATCCGGCGATGCTATCGCGCGTGGGATTCGTATATTGTCGCGCTTGCGCACGGGGGCGCGGCGCAGCACATCGTGCGCATTGCGCCGTGCGCGTCGGGAGCCGGCGAGACGGCTTTCCGTGTCATGTCCGAGCCAGTGTGGCAGGCTGCGCCGGCCGATGACGGGGATCTTCACTGATGCAGCTTTTTCGTCGCCTTCTTCCCGGCTCGCTCCCCGAGATCGAGGCCGAAGCCTTGGTTCGAGATCGCCTGGTGGCCGTGGCGCTGCCTCCTTCGTCCCACTATCCCGAGGCGTTGCGGCGCGTTGGCGCGCGGGACGTGTTGCTGATCCAAAGATCCGGACCCAAGGACGGCGCGCGGGCCGGCGATCATGCGGTCATTGCGTATGAGGGGGCCAAGTCTGCACACAACAGCAACTGCAGCGTCGTGCTCCTGCATGGTCCGGCGACAACGGCGGCGATGCTGGCCAAGATGCTGGCGCGCGTCGACACCCTTCTCCTTCCGCTCGGTCCCGCACTTGCGCTGGCCCTGCCGGC
>JAFKKW010000236.1 GCA_017304275.1 Hyphomicrobiales bacterium
GCTTCGAAAGAGGCGCGAACGCACGCGCCGTGATCACGTCTCTTATCTGAGAGTTAGCGTGAGTCGCGACTTTTTCGCTCCGTTCGGCACGAATCTCCACAGCAAGCCCCGTTTTTCGGGCCACCTCGCCGAGGAAGGCGGCCTTACGGGCATCGCTTTCGACCAACGTCATGCGGGCCTTGGGATCGCGCTCCGCCAGCATAATCGCCAGCACGAGACCGGGGAAACCCCCGCCCGAGCCCAGGTCCAGCCAGCTTTTTCCTCCCTCCCCCTCTCTTTGCTCCGGATTTTCTCCTCCCGCGTCTCGCCCAAGGCGAGCCCTCGGCTCGACGTGGGTGAGGCCGGTAGGGGGGGATTCCAGAACACCAGGCGTAGGCATTCCCCCCAACCCTGCCCCCTCCCGACCACGGGGAGGGGAACCGAACCCAAATTGCAAAAGCTGAGCAGAATCCGCAAAATGCCGGTGCCAAGTCTCGTCCAGCGTAGCCGGCGAAACCAGGTTGACGGCCTTCTGCCACGACTTGAGAAGCGCCTCGTAAGTCTTGAGCCGGTCCAGCGT
Source organism: Hyphomicrobiales bacterium (assembly GCA_017304275.1). Lineage (GTDB taxonomy): Bacteria > Pseudomonadota > Alphaproteobacteria > Rhizobiales > Hyphomicrobiaceae > Hyphomicrobium_C. The sequence continues at coordinate 560 of JAFKKW010000236.1, forward strand.
TTCACGTGAAACGCCAAAGGTTTCCTGGAACGCCTCGGCCGTATCGATTCGGCCCGAAGCCGGCCTCATGACGCGCGTTTCCGGAGCGACTGCTTCTTGACCGCGGCCAGGATCAGGAGGAGCGCAGCCGGCGTCATACCCTCGATGCGCGCAGCTTGCGCAAGCGTGGACGGACGCTGCTGGTCAAGCTTCTGACGCACCTCCGCCTTGAGGCTCAGCAAGGTTGCATAGTCAAACGTCTCGGGAATTGCCACCGCCTCGTCCTTACGCAACGCAGCGACGTCCGCCTCTTGCCGCTTGACGTAGGAATCGTACTGAGCGTCGATTTCTATTTGCGCCGCAATTTCCGGATCGAAATTATTCAGTTCAGGCCAGATCTCAGCCAAGCGCGCGTAACTAACGCTTGTATATGAGAGAATTTCGAACGCCGTTCGGCGCCTTCCGTCCTTGTTGATTTCGATTCCGTTTCGTTCCGCTTCTGTCGGTGTAAGCGTTTTTTGAGAAAGTACATTAGCAAGAGTAGATAACTTATTGTTTTTACTTAAATACAGCCGTGAACGAAGCGCGGACACGCAGCCCAGTCGTTCGCCGATTGGCGTCAAACGCTGGTCCGCGTTGTCGGCCCGCAGCCGCAGACGGAACTCCGCCCGCGACGTGAACATCCGATACGGCTCCGTGACCCCGCGCGTCACCAGATCGTCGATCATGACGCCGAGATAAGCGTCCGCGCGCGAGACGATGAAGGTTTCCAGGCCACCCGCGGCCGAAAGCGCAGCGTTGATGCCCGCCGCGAGGCCCTGCGCGCCCGCTTCTTCGTACCCCGTCGTGCCGTTGATTTGCCCGGCGAGGAACAGACGCTTCAGCCGCTTCGTCTCGAGCGTCGGCAGAAGCTCGCGCGGATCGACGTAATCGTACTCGATCGCGTAACCAGGACGCTTTAACTCGACACTGCTAAGGCCAGGTAATGTCTTGAGAAAAGACTCTTGCACATCTGCCGGGAGCGAGGTCGAGACACCGTTCGGATAGACGGTATCGTCGTCGAGCCCTTCCGGCTCGAGGAACACCTGATGCGCCGTCCGGTCGGCGAACCGGACCACCTTGTCCTCGATCGACGGGCAATAGCGCGGCCCGCGCGACGCGATCTGCCCCGAGTACATCGGCGAGCGCGCGAGGTTGGCGCGGATGATGGCGTGCGTGGCCTCGTTGGTCGACGTGACGGCGCACGTGACCTGCGGGTTGGTGATCTTCGCGGTCAGGAACGAGAATGGCACCGGATTGTCGTCGGCAGCCTGCTGCGGCAGCGACTCCCAATCGATCGAGCTTCGCTTGAGCCGCGCCGGCGTTCCCGTCTTGAGCCGCCCCATCCCGAGACCGAGCCCGTAAAGCCGCTCCGAAAGCTTCAGCGCGGGTGCATCGCCGACCCGCCCAGCCGGTTGAGTATGATCGCCTAAATGGATGAGACCATTGAGAAAAGTTCCAGTGGTCAACACCACGGCTCCGGCCCGGATCGGATCACCCGTCTGCGTGATCACGCCGCCGACGACTCCATCCGTAACCAAGAGATCCTCGACCGCACCCTCGAGCACGCTAAGCCCTGCCGTCTCGCGAATGGCCTGCTGCATGGCAGCCTTGTAGAGCGCCCGGTCGGCCTGCGCGCGCGGCCCCTGCACCGCCGGCCCCTTGGAGCGGTTGAGCAGCCGGAACTGGATGCCGGCCGCGTCCGCGACGCGTCCCATGAGGCCATCCAGCGCATCGATCTCGCGTACCAGATGCCCTTTGCCGAGGCCGCCGATCGCCGGATTGCAGTTCATCTCGCCGATGGTGTCGAAGCGGTGCGTGACGAGCGCCACCTTGGCACCCA
>JAFKKW010000237.1 GCA_017304275.1 Hyphomicrobiales bacterium
CACGCACTTCATCGTCTTCCTCGCCGTCATCGCCGGGCTGGCGCTGATCAATCTCGTGTCGGGCGACAGCTTCTGGATCCAGTGGGTCGTGCTGGGCTGGGGCATAGGCATTGCGTTTCACGCCTATCGGATATTCGTCAAACGCCCGCAGCAGGAACAGAAGCTGCGCGAGCTGCGCAGGGTGCGCGAGGAGCAGCGGTCGGCACAAGCCCAGGCAGCGACGTCCGAGACCGGCACCCCGGGACCATCCCCTTAGAGTGCTTCCGGAAAAGTGGGAACCGGTTTTCCGATAAGAAGCACGCCAAACAAAGACCTACAGTGCTTCCGGAAAAGTGGGAACCGGGTCATGGCGAAGCCGTGCTCCTCACGAAGTCCGATAAAACAAAGACCTAGAGCCGTTCCCCGATTCCAACAAAACCGGAACGGCTCTAGATCATGATCGGACTCACTCCGTCCGAACCGTTAATCGGAAAGGGCGCCAGGTCGAACGACCTGACGCCCTTTGTATTATCCACACACGTCTGCTGATTTAGAACAGACCCTCGATCTGTCCCTTGTCGTTGAGGCGAATGGTATCCGCCGCCGGCACTTTGGGCAGACCCGGCATGGTCATGATCTCGCCCGTGATGACGACCACGAACCCGGCGCCAGCCGACAGCCGAAGCTCGCGCACCGGCACCACATGGCCGGTCGGCGCGCCGCGCTTCGTGGGGTCGGTCGAGAACGAATACTGCGTCTTCGCCATGCAGACCGGCAGATGCCCGAAGCCCATTGCCTCGAGCTCCTTGAAGCGGGTCTCGACCGACGCGTCGCAGGAGATGTCGGCCGCGCGATAGATCTCGGTGGCGATCGTCTTCACCTTGTCGCGCAGCGGCATCGATTCCGGATAAAGCGGCTTGAACGCCGCCTTGCCCGATTCCGCGACCTCGACCACGTGCTGCGCGAGCGCTTCCGTGCCCTTGCCGCCGTCGGCCCAATGCGTGCACATGAAGGCGCGCGTGCCCATGCGCTCCGCGGCCTTCATGACCTCCTGGATCTCCGCGTCCGTGTCGGTGATGAAGCGGTTGACCGCGACCACGGCCGGCACGCCGAACTTGTTCACGTTCTCGATGTGTCGCGTGAGGTTCTCGCAGCCCTTGGCGACCGCGGCGACGTTCTCGCTCTTGAGGTCGTCCTTTGCCACGCCGCCGTGCATCTTGAGCGCGCGTACGGTGGCCACGATCACGGCCGCGGCGGGCTCCAGCCCCGCCTTGCGGCACTTGATGTCGAAGAACTTCTCGGCGCCGAGATCGGCACCGAAGCCCGCTTCCGTGACCACGAAGTCCGAGACCTTGAGCGCGCTCTTGGTGGCCAGCACCGAGTTGCAGCCGTGCGCGATGTTGGCGAACGGGCCGCCATGGATGAACGCCGGATTGTTTTCGAGCGTCTGCACCATGTTCGGCATCAGCGCGTCCTTGAGCAGCACGGCCATCGCGCCGTCGGCCTTGAGATCGCGTGCACGGATCGGCGTCTTGTCGCGCGTGTAGGCGACGATGATGTCGCCAAGCCGCTTCTCGAGGTCCTTGAGGTCGGACGAGAGGCAGAGGATGGCCATCACCTCCGATGCGACCGTGATGTCGAATCCGTCCTGGCGCGGGAAACCGTTCGAGACGCCGCCGAGCGAATTGACGATCTGGCGTAGCGCGCGGTCGTTCATGTCGAGAACGCGGCGCCACTCGACGCGCCGGGTGTCGATGCCGAGCTTGTTGCCCCAGTAGATGTGATTGTCGATCAGGGCCGAGAGAAGGTTATGGGCGCTCGTGATCGCATGGAAATCGCCGGTGAAGTGGAGATTGATGTCCTCCATCGGCACCACCTGCGCATAGCCGCCGCCGGCCGCGCCGCCCTTCATGCCGAAGCTCGGCCCGAGCGACGGCTCGCGCAGCGCGCACATGGCCTTCTTGCCGATGCGGTTGAGGCCGTCCGTGAGGCCGACCGTGGTCGTCGTCTTGCCCTCGCCGGCAGGCGTCGGGCTGATGGCCGTGACGAGGATCAGCTTGCCATCGGGGCGGGTGCTGAGCGCGTTGATGAAGTCGAACGACAGCTTGGCCTTGGTCGTTCCGTAGGGGATGAGCGCATCCGCGGGAATCCCGAGCTTGGCCGCCACCTCCGTGATCGGCTTCATCTTGCCTTCGCGTGCAATTTCGATGTCTGACTTCACCGTCACGGGTTTCCCTCCGAATGGACGTTTCTATGTTCGGACCCATTCCAGGAGGGTCCGAGCTGGGCGGATATTGGCTTTTTGTGCATGCTTCGCCAAGCGGGTCGAGAAAAATTGGACATGATGACGCGAGGGGGCCACCGACCGGCAGGTCTGAATTTTGAATGAAGGTGAATCTGGCACCAATTACCCCCACAACCCGCTTCTGCCGTTTGCAGGG
>JAFKKW010000238.1 GCA_017304275.1 Hyphomicrobiales bacterium
ATCCCAATGAGTTCGCCCGCTGCGACCGGAGACGCGACAGCGGCCCGCTGGATATCATCGGAGACGTTCACGGCTGTGCCGGCGAGCTCGAGGCGTTGCTCGTCAAGCTCGGATACGAGCTTGCGTGGCGCGGCGGCGAAGACGGGGCGCAGGTCGTCGTAACGCCGCCTCCGGGGCGGCGCGCGGTGTTCGTCGGCGATCTCGTCGACCGGGGGCCGCGCGCGCCCGACGTGCTGCGCATCGTCATGGGGATGGTCGAGGCCGGCACGGGGCTCGCGGTGCCCGGCAACCACGACGTAAAGTTCCAGCGCTGGCTCGACGGCAAGGACGTCAAGCCGACGCACGGGCTGGATCGCACCGTCGCCCAGTTCGAGCCCGAGTCGAAGGCGTTCCGGGGCGCGGTGCGCGCGTTCCTCAAGTCGCTGCCGATCTATCTCTGGTTCGACGGCGGCGCGCTTGCCGTCGCGCATGCCGGGATCAAGGAGGGCATGCTGGGGCGCGTCTCGGGCGAGATCCGCCGCTTCTGCCTCCATGGCGAAACCTCCGGGGAGACGGACAAGTTCGGTCTGCCGATCCGGTATCACTGGGCCGTCGAGTACACCGGCCGCACGGCGATCGTCTATGGACACACGCCCGTGCCCGACGCAGATTGGGTCAACAACACGATCTGCCTCGATACGGGCTGCTGCTTTGGCGGCAAGCTCACGGCCTTGCGCTGGCCCGAGCGCGAGATCGTGACGGTGCCCGCCCAGGACATCTACACGATGCCGGTGCGTCCGTTCGGCCATCCGCCGCCGCGGCCCGGCGCGGTGGTGGTGTAGCACTTCCAGCTCGGAGAGGCCGTGCCGTGCGGCGCCCCCTCACCCGGAAGCGATCTGCGATCGCATTCCGGCCTCTCCCCAGAGGGGAGAGGCGAAAGGGTCTCTCACCTCTCCCCGTCATGGCGGAGCCATGCTTCGCATGGACAGGGAGAGGTCGGCCGCGTAGCGACCGGGTGAGGGGCTGCCACACGGAAAACGCGTGTGAGATCGAAATCCGGCGGGTGCCGGCCGGGGCGGGATGCAATCCAGAAGTTGGCGAAGTGTCGATACGGCTCAGTTGGCCGTGGTCGCCTTCACGGGCTTGGCCTTCGCCTCGGGCGGCGCCGGGCCGGCCGTGTTGACGGTGACGTCCTTCTCGGGACCGGCGTCCTTGCTCTTGTCGACCAGCGTCTTCGGCTCGGTGGGAGGTACGTTGCCCCCGGCGGTGAGCACGGCCTTGCAGTCCGCAGGCATGTCGGCCAGCGTGATCTCGGGTTTCGGTTTCGCCGGCTTTGCCGGTTGCGTCGGCTTCTTTGCTTCGACCGGCGGCTTCTTGGGTTTCGGCGCAACGCGCTTCAGCCAATCCTTCAGCTCCGTGTCGCAGCCGTCGCCGCCCGGCACCGGTGGCTGGTGCTGGCAATTTCCCGATCCGCTCGGACAACCGATGCGGAGGTGGAAGTGGTAGTAGTGTCCGAAGTAGGGGCGCACCTTGCTGAGCCAGCTCCGGTCGGTGCCGGCCGCTTCGCAGAGCGCCTTCTTGATAGCGGGATGCACCAGGATGCGCTCGACCTTGGCATAGGATGCGGCGCGCTTGATGAGCTTGAACTGTCCCTCACCCCAGACCTTGGGATCCACCTCGCCGGCGTTCTTCAGCGTCGATACCGCGGACCTATCCTCGCGCTCGCGGCGTGTCAGGGTCCGGTCCGGCATGGGCGTCAGCCAGATGTCGACGTCGAGGCCGACCTGATGACTCGCGTGGCCGGAGATCATCGGGCCGCCGCGCGGCTGGGACATGTCGCCCACGAGCAGGCCAGGCCATTCCTTATGCTCGGTCGTTTCGCGCGCGAGGCGCTCGATGGTCGCGACGAGATCAGGGTGGCCCCAGTTGCGATTGCGTGAGAGGCGCATGACCTGCCAGCCCGGTCCATCGACCGCAATCGGCTTGCCGCCGGCGAGACAGCCACGCGAGTAGAAACCGACGGCGCGCGCCTTGAGGGGGGCCGGTGATTTCACGGTGCCGAAGAGCTGCTTGGCGGTGAGCGCGGGTTTCTTGTCATCTGTGCCCTTGGAGGCGGCGTCCTTCGAGTCCGGCTTCTTCGAGTCGCCCTTGGCGGCAGGCTCCGCCTTCGCGGGCGGCGTTTCCTTTGCGGGCGGCGCCGGTGCTGCAGCCTTCGCGGGGACGGGCTCGGCCTTTTGTTTTTCCGCAGGGCGCTGGGCCGGTTGCGGCAGCGGCGGGACGACGGCGTCCTTCGCGGCCTGCTGTGCGGCGGCGGCGGCTGCCGCGGCAGCCGGGCCTTGCCATGAATGTACCGGCGCGGTGGTGGCCGCAGGAGAGGATGCCGGCGGCGCGACGGCGGGTGCGGTCTCGCCCTCGGCTGCGAGGGAGCGCGCAGC
>JAFKKW010000199.1 GCA_017304275.1 Hyphomicrobiales bacterium
CCAGTGACCGGAAAGCAGCCGGAGCGTTCTGAAACACATACGCGGTTTGCTCCGCCAGCCGCGAGCCGAACGAGAGGACCAGCGCCGCCGAAAACAGCAGGATCAGCACCACCACGCAGATCAAAGCAAAAACTTCACCCATCCCCGTGAGGTCGCAGATCGGCGCCATCAGCGCGCGCAATGCGATGGACGTGAGGACAGCCGCGAAGATCAGGAGCAGAAGGTCGGACAATACCCAGAGCGCCAGCGCCAACGCGCCGATGGCAAAGACGACCAGAACACGACGGATGAACAGCCAATCGGACACCGCGAGCCTCGTCGCTTACGTCCGGTCACGTGCCGCCGCGCCTCCCCCATCCGCAGGCTTGCCGGATTGGCACCCGGATAGACCATAAACGGTCCATTCCGGGATTTGTTTCATGACCGGCGGACCGAGCGCCGCCGTAGCCTCGGTCCCGTTGGCCGGTTAACGATCGGGCTTCGTCAATTAGCCCTCGCCGCCAAACCAGGAATGCGGCAGAGGCGCGACCTCATGTTGAGCCTTGGCAACGAGATGCGACAGGTCCTCCACCATCCAGGAAAACAGCTCCGCGCCTTCGGCCTCAGTTGCCAGGCTCGGGCTTCCGGTCACACCGTTCTTGCTTGTGCGATTGACCGGATGCGAAAAGACGAGCCCCTCCGTACGATCCGGATCGTCCGCTGTCGCCAACGCGTCCTTTCTGACAATCTCCGGCGCAACCGCAAGCATCAGCGCGGTTTCCGCGCGATTGGCGTGCCAGTCTGCCCCATCCGCGCAATGCGCCGCCCGCACACGGTCGCTGAGCTGTGCGGTGTTGACGAGCGCAACCATCAGGTCGTCATGTTCGGCCCGCAGCATTTCGAGAGCGCAGCGGAGCGGCGCAGCATTGGTGACATGCCCGTTGACGATCAGCAGTCGGCGAATGCCGCTGAAGTACGCCCAGTCACCGATTTCCTTGATGAGCGTGATCAGGGTGATGGGTTGTAGGGAGATCGTGCCCGGCCAGCGCCGGCTATGACCAAGCGAACATCCATAAGGCATCGTCGGCAGCATCAGCGCGCCGGTCTTCCCGGCAACCGCCCGGCACAGCCGATCGGCGATCACCGTATCCATTCCGGTACCCAACTGAGGACCGTGCTGCTCCGTTGCACCGACCGGAAGAAGCGCGGTCGCATGCGCCGCGTCCAGATCGGCGGAAAATTCGGTCCAGGTTCGCTGCGCCCATTCCATGTCGAATCCAAGGTGTTCGTTTTCGCGATTGGAAAAGGGAAAGCGTTGCAAGGGGAGCAACGCAACGCTTTCCAGTTGGGAGAGGGGCGGGGCGCCCCTTTCCGGGTAATCAATAGAATTTGAGGTAGCGGTTCAACTCCCACTGGGAGACATGGTTGGTATAGGCGTGCCACTCGTCACGCTTGAACTCCAGCCACGACTTGAACATCGCGTCTCCGAACACTTCCCTGGAAAGGGGATCCGCCTCGAACGCGTCGAGCGCCTCCGAGAGAGAGCCAGGAAGTTGCCTGACGCCGATCTCGGCAAGCTCCTCCGGTGACTTCAGATACATGTTGTCCAGATGCGGATCGCCCGGATCGAGCTGCTCTCGCACGCCTTCGAGGCCTGCCCGGATCGTCATGGCCGCACCGAGATACGGATTGCAGGCACTGTCGGCCACGCGAAGCTCGACGCGGCCGCCGCTCTTCGGGATGCGAACCGTATTGGTGCGGTTGTTGTTGCCGTAGCACAGGAACACCGGCGCCCATGTGAACCCGGACATCGAGCCCTGCGTCACGAGCCGCTTGTAGCTGTTCACCGTCGGCGCAACCACGGCGCAAATCGCTGGCAGATGCTTCAAAACACCGGCGATGAAGTGATAGCCGATCTTATCGAGCTTGCAGCCGCGCGGATCGTTTGCGGACGCAAAAAGATTCTTGCCCGTACCCTTGTCGGTGAGCGACATGTTGAAATGCGCGCCGCTCCCTGCCCGATCGGCATAGGGCTTCGGCATGAAGGTCGCGAAGCCGCCGTGCTTGCGGGCGATCTCATGGGCCATCAAGCGGAAGAACACGAAGCGATCGGACATCGTCAACGCATCGGCATGACGGAAATCGATTTCGAACTGCCCGATTCCGTCCTCGTGATCGAGAGAGTAAACGTCCCAGCCCAGATCGTTCATCGCGTTGACCAGCTCGAACAACCAGCCGCGGTTGTCGAGGAAACGCGCGACGTCGTAAGCCGGCTTGGCGAGGTGATGACGGTCCGACAGTGGCCTGAACCCAGCCTGCTCGTCATCCTTGAGGACGAAAAATTCCGCCTCGATACCGAGATTGACGCCGTATCCCATCTCGCCCGCAAGCGCCAAGGTGCGCTGAAGGATGTTGCGGCTGCAGGGCTCGAAAGGTTTTCCGCCACACCACAGATCACTGGCAAACCACGCGACGTCGGAATTCCACGGCAAGACGATCGCCGAGCGGATATCAGGATGCGAGGACACTTCTTCGTCGCTGACGTCCTGGGGCACGCCGTCCAGAGCGGCACCGGTGCAGAGTTCCGAGCCGTCCACCATGTCCTCGATATGGGGCAGCGGCACGACTTTCGTTTTCGACACGCCGTGCATGTCGACATAGCTCGGCATCATGAATTTGACACCGGCATTCTGAAGCTTCTTTTTCAACGTGGCGACGGAACTGTCTTTATCTGTGGTCATGGTGATTTCCTCACTGTGCTATTGGCGTGGTCGGTCCTCGGACCGGGCGCGCTCACTCGGAAAGCGAACCCGCCCGATCCTGGACAGTTTGTTTTTTTGGTCAGTAGACGGCGATGTAGTAGCCGAACGCGATCACGCTCACGCCGGCGATGAGGGTCAGATAAGGGAGAATTCCCGCCCTGGTCTTCACCTCTGTTTCGTCGGCGCCGGCGAAATCCTCGAAGGTCTGCTTGGGAAACTTGCCGCCATCCACCACGAAGTGCCGGAAGGCGAACACCGGAAGGATCATCAGCGCGACGGCAAAGCCGGCAGCGAGCGTACCCGGTCCCCAGATGTTGGCACCCATCCCGAGCAGCAGCAGGTTCACGAAGCCCAATACGGCACCTGCAGCCAGAATGAGGTTCGGTGCGCGATACGGCCGCGGCATCTCCGGCCGATCGATGCGATGCAGCCAGCCGGACTGCAAGTTCAGGAAGTTGAAGATCATGTAGTTGACGTTGGCGATCGCCAGCAGGAACACGTAGTCCGACATCATCAAAAGCAGCATGTTGAAGCCGAGGTCGGTCCACATCCCCGCGACAGGAGCGCCGTGACTGTTCACGCGGCTGAGGTAACGCGGCAGCCAGCCGTCGACTGAACCCTGATAGAGCGTGCGTGCGGAGCCTGCCATCGACATGCTGACCGTCAGGAGCAGCGCGAGGATCAACAGCACGACGATGATCTTCGTCACGATCACGCTTGCGCCGATCATGCCCGCCATCGCATCCGCAACGCCCATGCCGCTGTAAATGCCAGGGTCGAGCATTCCGTTGAGGCCGAGCGTTCCCTGGAAAGCGAGCGGAACGAGCGAGAACACGACCACGCACAGAAGGCCGGCCGCGATGAGCGACTTGGGCGTATCCTTGCCTGGATTGCGGAACTCGCGCGTATAGCAAACTGCCGTTTCGAACGCATAGGTGGACCAGCCGGCGATGAAAAGCGCCCCGGCAAACACCGTCCAGCCGGCCATATCCCACGCACCCGCAACGGGGTTGCCTGCCGCGTCCCGCCCAAGCGGAACGAAAGGCATGAAATTATCGACCGAGATGCTGCCCGAAAGAATGGGCACCAAGCCGATGATGATCAGCGGAGCGAGCGCCGTGATGGCCAGAAGCTTCTGTAGATTAGCGGCCTTGAGGACGCCGCGATGCTGCACGGCGAACACGGTAAGAACCAGCAGCCAGCCCAGCACGAACACCGAGTTCACTCGAAGGCTGAGACCTTCCTTCAGGAAGCTCAAGTCGACCAGCGTGATCTGCCACGTCTGGATCCAATGATCGGCGGGAAAGAAAAGATTGAGAATGTAGCCCGCCCCAAGACCCGTGCCGATCGCCAGCACTGGAGACCAGGAGAACCAGTTCGACCATACCGAGATAGGGCCGAGCATCTTCCCGTATCGGACCCACGCAAGGGCACCGTAGACCGACGCGCCGCCGGATTTATGCGGATACATCGACGATATCTCTGCGTAGGTGAAGGCCTGCACGAACCCGAAGAGAGCGGAGATCGTCCACACCAGCGGCGAAATGTTTCCCGCCGTGGCAGCGATGGCGCCCACCGAAAACAACACAAGCGCAGGCGTGCCGGCCGCGAACCAAAAGGCATGCGTCCAGTTCAAGCTACGCACGAGGGAATAGTTAACATCCGCACCCGCCTGTTGTGCGGGTGCACGGAGTGTCGTGTCAGTCATCGAACCTCCTGGGGCGGCGACACTTGTGTGCTCTATCCGCCATTTTCTACAGCGTTTCCCTAAGGAGGGCGAACTTGACAGCCCTTGATTGAGCAGTCAATCAATTTTGATTGAGCGATCAAACTAGGCTTTTTTGAGCGGAAATTTTCAGATGGGAGATGTGAGCGGCGCCCGCTTGATGAGATCCGCTAGCAGCGGCGAAGACTCAAGGCTTGTAGCCGACGTAAGCCCAAAAAGCGTCGCGCAGAGCATCCACCGCTCCGGCTATGTCGAGCCGCGGCTGAATGATGGAGCGAACCATCACGCCGTCCAGATGCGTCGATGCAAAGACGGCAGCTGCGTTGGGGGAAACCTTGTTGAACAAACCTACGCGTTGACCTCGTTTGACGGCTTTCGTCAGAATCTGGATCTCGACGTCGTAAAACTTGCTGATCACGTCATCCAGCACGCGCGAGTGCGACTGAGAGCTGGAATAATCCATCAAAATTTTGACGAGCCTGCGGATGTCACTTGCCAAGGTGACGTGCATTTGGAACCAGTCATTGATCAAATCGACGGGCTCCGAATGCTTGCTTGCGACCTCGTCGTAGTTGCCCATCGCCGCGCCTACGGCCTCTTCCAAGGCAGCGCGAAAGAGAGCTTCCTTGTCTTCGTAGTAGTAGTACAGCAGCGACGAGTTGACCCCCGCGAGCTGCGCAATCTCCTTGATCGTGATTGCGGAGTAATCGCGCATCGAAAAGAGATTGAGGGCTGCGGAAAGAATCTCCTGACGACGATCCAACGCGTCCTTCTGCGAGCTGCCCTTTCGGATGGCTTTCGCAGTCTGTGCCTTAGTCATGGTGCACGTGCATCCTATCTATCCCTCTCAGGCGCCCTGATCATAGCCCATTCTAGCGAAACGTCCTGCACCACCATTGGTAAATTGCAGCCGAAAAGGCCGCAGAGCCGTGGCTAGCCTGCAGAGCGTCATCCAGGGCATCTACACCGAACTTCTCTCGCGGCTCGGAAGCGGGAAAGTTGCCGATTACATCCCGGAGTTGGCCAAGGTCAATCCTCGGCGATTTGGCATCGCCGTGGCAACGGTCGACGGCGACGTACACGCGGTAGGGGATGCCGAAGAGTCGTTCTCGATCCAGAGCATATCGAAGGTTTTTGCCCTTACGCTCGCGCTCGGCACGCACGGCGATGCCCTTTGGAAACGGGTGGGACGCGAACCATCGGGCAGCGCGTTCAACTCCATCGTCCAACTCGAGCACGAAAGCGGAATTCCAAGGAATCCATTCATCAACGCCGGCGCAATCGTGGTTTGCGATGCCATACTCGCCCGGCACCGTCCCAAAGAAGCGATCGGAGAGATCCTGCGGTTCGTCCGGGCGCTCGCCGATGACGAGACCGTCGCGATCGATCCCGCTGTCGCACGATCGGAACAGAAGACCGGTTTCCGCAATCTGGCGTTGGCCAGCTACATGCGTTCCTTCGGCAACCTGCATCATCCGCCCGAGTTGACCCTCGGCGTCTACTTTCACCAATGCGCGATCGCGATGTCATGCCGGCAACTCGCGAGAGCAGGACTGTTTCTGGCCAATGGAGGGTGTGTGCCATCAACGGGTTTCACCGTCGTTTCGCGCGAAAGGGCGCGGCGCATTTGCGCGCTGATGCTCACCTGCGGCCACTATGACGGCTCTGGAGATTTCGCGTTCCGTGTTGGCCTGCCGGGCAAAAGCGGCGTGGGCGGCGGAATCCTCGCCGTCGCGCCGAATCGGGCTTCAATTGCAGTCTGGTCGCCCGGATTGGACAAGCACGGAAATTCTGAGCTTGGAACGCTAGCCCTGCAGATGCTCGCCGAGCGTATGGGCTGGTCGATTTTTGGCTGACGATAGCACCGCAAGGCTTGCGACCCCCCTCACGCGGACAACGGGATCACCTTGGCTTCGCCTGAGGAAACGGATGAGCCGGCATCGCCGCTCGCACGCCGAGCCGATTCGGCGCGAAAAAAGCGGCGCTCTCGGAACCCTGGCCTCGCCATTCCGTTGCCATCCCAAGAGATCTTTGAAGCGAGGATCGAAGATGGCTTCAATAATACAAGGGGCGAAAATCGGCATTGAAGGCCTTCGCCGAGAAGAGCATGCCGATGTTCGCGCATCCTCTGGCGATGATCGAGGGTATCGACGCGAAGATCCCGAAGAGCTGACTTTGACCTCCCGCTCGCGAAAAATGTACGGCCCGGCGCTGGATGTGGATTCCACCCGCGCTTTCCTGTTCGAGAGCGCGGACTGCCGGTTCCTCGCCGTATCGCTTGAGCGCGGTGGCGATAACCTTCCGCCCGGATCCGGCGGGCCCTGGAGGCCACCCACCGAGTTCCAGCTTGGGGTGCACGAGGTGATGCCGGTGCCGGTCGATCCCGAGCCGATCTTGCGCGGCCTCAAGGCACGCGGCTATTTCGTCTGGCCGGTATTTCGCACGCAGCCGTTCGGTACGGCGCAATAGGGCCGGTCGATCTCACTCGTGCAAAGTCGCGAGATAGGCGGCCATCACCCGCGCCTCGGCAGGCGTCGCGCCGACGTTCGGCATCGCGTTGCCGGGGGAGACCGCTTGCGGATCACGCAGCCATCGCTCCATACTTTCGGGGGTATTACGGACCATGCCCGCGATGTAGGTGCGGTCGGCCATCCCGCCGAGCGGCGGGCCGATGCGACCATCGGCGCCCGTTACTCCCGGAATCTCATGGCAAGCCCCACAGCCCAACCGCGTCATGAGCCGCTTGGCCTGCGCATGGGGCTCCTCTGCGCGCGGCGCGGTCTCTGAGCAGGCGGAAAGCGCCAAGGGCAACAGCAGGGCCAGAGCGATCACGGGGAGCGCGCCGGACGTTACCGGGCGCTGGTGCCGGCGGTCGGCCAGGAGCCTGACAAACAGCCAGGCGATCGGCACGAGGTAGAGCAGCCCCACGGGCACCCACATGATGAGACCGGCGAGTTGCTGATCCTCCAACAAAGTGAGCCCCCAGTGCGCGACGCCCGGGGCGTGGACCGGGTAGAGCGGCGCCGGCGCAAGAAGCATCAGGGCACCGGGAAAACCGCTGACGAGCGAGGTGCCCGCGACGAACAGCGTCGTAGCGGCTAGCCCCATGCGCCTGCGTCCCGAGGGCTCGATGACGAGGCTCCAGAACATCAGCGCCGCGGCGAACAGCGTCGTGTGCTCCAGGGCGTGGGCCCAGTCGTTGCGCAGCGCCCACGCGTAAGGTCTTGGCAGGTGCCAGAACACGAACGCGCTCGAAAATAACACCCCGACGACGACGGGATGCATGAGACCGGTGATCAGTCTGGCGAGGCCGCCATCATGCCACGCCGCGCCGAGCATCTTGCGCACGCCGCGCGGGAAGCCCCACAGCATGACGAGCACCGGGCGGCTCCAAACAAGCAGCGGCGGCACCACAAGCGCCAGTACGAGATGCTGCACCATATGCAGCGAGAACAGCGCATCGGCATAGGTGTCCAGCGGCGACAGCAGAATCAGGACGAGCACGCCCATGCCGGCTGCGTAGGCCAGTGACTGCCCCCGGGTGACGACGCGTACGCCGATCTGAGCGCGGATGCGCGCGAGGCCAGCGGCGTAAAGCAACGTCGTTCCAGCAATGAGCGCCCCGAGGACGAACGGCGCGGAGGAGGATGCGGCGGCGCCAGCGAGAGCGACCGCATGGGCAAGCGCCGCGGTGTGGGAAAGGATGAGAGCGAGAATGGCGATCGTCAGGCGCATGACAACCCCATGAATGGTCCGGCCAGATCGAAGGCGATGGCGATCAGGAAGAGGCCACTCGCGAGCAGCCCGCAAACGGCGAGAAAGCGCGTGCGGCCCTCCCCCGCTTCGACCAGCACCTGCACGCCGCCCTCTTTCTCCGTCCGCGTGCGGCGAAATAGCTCGTAGGAAACGGCCGCGGCTCCGGTCGCAATCGTGATCGCCACAACATCGACGAGCACCACCGCGCTCCACGCCGAGAGCGCAGCGTGGGACGCACACGCCCGGTCGGCCATCCCGTAGTTGACGAGCAGATGCAGGAGCCACGCCCCCGGTGCGCCACCCAACGCATAGGCGAGCGCCACTGCGCTTGCCCGCTCGCGGTGCGGCGCCGGGTGGGCTGAGATGGCGATGTCGGCCTGGCGTGTCATCGGCTCATACCAGACGAGGCGAGAGGTAGAAGGTGAAGAAGACTGCCAGCCAGACCACGTCGACGAAATGCCAATAGATGGCGCCGATCGCGATCGGCGCATTGCGGCGGCTGTCGAAGAGACCGAGCCGCGTCCAGAGCGCGAGCGCGGCGAGCATCAGAAGCCCGGCGGCGACATGAGCCATGTGGAAACCGGTGATCGTGAAATAGAGCGATCCATAGGAGCTCGTCGCGATACCGAACGTCTTGTCATGCCACTCGGTCAACTGGACCGCGACGAAAACGATTCCGAGCCCGATCGTCCCGAGCAGGGCGAGCCAGGCGTGCCTCGTCGCACCCGCACGGATACGTCGCTCGCCCCAAGCGACGATGAAGCTGCTCGCCACCAGCACTGCGGTATTCGGCAGCGCGAGCGTGAGAGAGGGTGGCCCCTCCGGCAGCCACGCCGCGTGCGGCTGTAGGGCGAGATAGGCGTAACTGAACAGAAGGTAGACGAAGACCGCGCCTTCGGTCGCGATGACGCACAGCATGCCCCACCAGCCCAAGGCGCGATGTCCCATGGGACCGATCGGAAGATCCGCGGCGGGTGCGATGACGGTGTCAGCCATGGGATACCTCCGCCACCTGGGCCAGGCTCCGCCGCGGCCACAGCCACGCGAAGACGATCAGCAGCCCAGCCGCGGCCGCTGTCGCAGCGCTCCACCACGCGCTTGCGAGCAACCCGACGAAGATCGCCGTCAGCGCTAGGGCCAGCAGCAGTGGCGCCAGGCTATCCTCGGGCATCTTGAGCACCAGGTCCGGATCGGCATCCACCGGCGTCGTCGCCAGCGTCTCGCGCCCCTCGTCGAGCGCCGGGCCCGTCCGGATGACGGAGCGATGCTCGGTCTCGTCGAGCTCCTGTTCCCAAAGCGGATGGCGGCTTGCGACCGTCGGTATCACAACGAAATTATAAGGCGGCGGAGGGGAAGAAACGGACCATTCGAGGGTTGGCGCGTTCCAGGGGTTGGAGCCTGCAGGCATCCCCCTCCTGAGGCTTCGCAGGATATTCACGAAAAAGACGCCGATGCCGATGGCGAGGATGAACGCGCCGACGGTCGAGACGAGGTTCAGCGTCTCCCAGCCGAAATGCGGGCCGTACGTGTAGATTCGCCGTGGCATGCCGTAGAGGCCCGTGAGGTGCATCGGCAGGAAGGCGATATTGAAACCCGCGAAGATCAGCCAGAAGGCGTACCGGCCAAGCCGCTCGTCCAGCAGGCGTCCGGTCATCTTGGGAAACCAGAACGTGAGGCCGCCCAGCACCGGAAAAACGTTGATGCCGATCAGCACGTAGTGGATGTGGGCGACGATGAAGTAGGTGTCGGTGAGCTGCCAGTCGACAGGGACCGACGCGGTCATGAAGCCCGATACGCCGCCGATGACGAACATGACGATGAAGCTTGCGAAATAGAGGAAGGGCACCGTGAGGCGCGGGCGTCCGATGGCGATGGTGGCGATCCAGGCGAACACGGCAACGGCGCTCGGGATGACGATGACGAACGAGGCCGCGCTAAAGAACGACATGCCGAGCATCGGCAGTCCCGTGGCGAACATGTGATGCACCCACACGCCGAAGCCCAGCACCATGGTCAGCACCGTTGCCAGTGCGACGATCGTATAGCCCACCAGCGGACGGCTGCAGAACACCGGCAACGCGTCGGAGACCATGCCCATCGCCGGCAGCACGATGGCATAGACCCAGGGATGCCCGAACATCCAGAACAGGTGCTGCCACAACAGCGGATGTCCGCCCGCCGGAACATCGTAGAAGTGCGTTCCGAAGCGCCGGTCGAGCCACAGGAGAAAGAACGCGAGACTGACCGCGGGCACCGCGAGCAGGTTACCGGCCGAAGCGGTCAACGTGCTCCAGATCAGGATCGGCACGCGGTTGAGCGACATGCCGGGCGCGCGTGTGCGCAGGAATGTGACGATGAAGTTGATGGCACCGACGGTGGTCGAGATGCCGAGCAGGATCAGGGCCATCGCGTAGAGGTCGATACCCGGTCCCGGACTGAACGCCCTGGAAGCAGCGGGGACGTAGTCGAACCAGCCGGTGTTCGGCGCAATCCCGACGGCAAAGCCGGCGTAGAGCATCAGCCCCGAGAACAGGTAGATCCAATACGAGAGCGCATTGAGGCGCGGAAACGCCATGTCGCGCGAGCCGAGCAGCAACGGCCACAGATAGTTGCTGAACCCCGACAGGACCGGCGAGGCGTACCAGAAGATCAGCGACGCCCCATGCATCGTAAAGAGCATGTTGTACTGCTCAGGCGTGAGCAGATGCTGGTCCGGCCCGGCGAGCTGCACACGCATGACGAGTGCTTCGATGCCGCCCGCGATCAGGAACAGCATGGCCGTCACGATGTAACGCTTGCCGATCTCCTTGTGGTCCACCGTCGAGAGCCAGCCGACGATACCCGGCGCCGTGGCCCACAGCCGCTCGAGCCTGGTTGCAAGCCGCCCTTCGTCGGCTTCGGTCAGGACGGCGAGGCGGCTGTCGGCGGGAACGGCCATGCGGTGGCTCCTAGTTCAACGTCGCGAGATAGGCGCGCACCTGCTCGAGCTCGGAGCCGGTGAGGGGGACAACCGGCATCCGGGTGCCCGGCTTCAAATGTTGCGGATCGGCAATCCAGGCCGAGAGGTGCCCAGGAGTATTGGGAACAGTGCCGGCAGCGAGTGTCGCACGCGTCGCGAGATGAGAGAGATCGGGTCCGAAGACACCCCCCGCGGTCGTGCCGCGCACGGCATGACAAGCTGCGCAACGACGCCCGAACGTCTCCTGCCCGGCCGCCGCGATCCGTTCCGCTGGCACCGCCGCCGGCGCAAGCTGGTCTGCGAGCCAGGCCTCGAACCTGTCGCGCGGCTCGGCGACGATCCGAAACCCCATGTGCGCGTGCTGCGCGCCGCAGAACTCGGCACACTGTCCGAGAAAGGTACCCGGCGCGTGCGCCTCGATCCACGTCGTGTTGACTTGGCCCGGCACGGTATCGGTCTTGCCTGAGAGCGCCGGCACCCAGAACGAATGGATGACATCGCTGGAGCTGAGGTTGATCCGCACCGGCTCGCCGACCGGAATATGCACCTCGTTGGCGGTGACGAAGGTTTCAGCCGGCGTCTCGCCTTCGTAACGCACCTGCCACCACCACTGGTGCCCGCTGATGTCGAGGGTGAGTTTCGGCGCCGCCGGCGCTGCGCCGACCTCGGCGAGCACGACCATCGTCCAGACGACGCTGCCGAGCAGAACGACGACGGTGACGACGAGGCCAGCCGTAATGAGACGCAGGCCGTTGCCTTCACGAGTGATCCCGGCGGCTTCGGCAGGCCCTTCGCGCAGGACGCCCCATAGCACAAGCCCTGTCACGATAACGACGACGACGGTGGAGATGATCAGCATCGCCCAAGTCAGCGAGCGCACCGGATCCCCGCGCGACCCGTAAGACTCGAGATAGCTGAGCGGCGTGGCGGCGAAGCCCGGAGTCGGAGTTGCACAAAGAGTTGTGATGACGAAAGCAGCGGTCGCGCTTGTCGGCTGACACGTCATGGCGTTCCTATTGCGTGGCGAACGGCGGCGGCGCGCCGGCCGAAAGCGTCTTGACGTAGGCGGCGATCTGCCAGATCTGCTCGTCGGGCAGGAAGCCGCGGAACGACGGCATGCCGTTGGGCCGCCCCTCCCGGATGGTGGCCGCGATGTTGTCGATGCTCGAGCCGTAGATCCATTTGGTGTCCATCAAGGGTGGGCCCATCCCGCCACCGCCATGAAAGTGGCAGCCGACGCAGTTCATCGCCATGAAGAGCTGCTTACCGGCCTCGATTTGCTCGGGATCGCCTTCGATCCGCGCCCCTTCGGCAGATGCGGTCTGCAGTGGCACCTTGCCGCCGGGGGCCAACGGCACGAGCGCAACCTCGGAGTCGGATGAGGACGGAGCCGCCGTCTCGGACGAAGGCGTCTGTTTTTTCACCTGTCGATCCGACCCATCGCAGGCCGAGAGCGCGAACGCCATAAGACTGAAGAGAAGTGCAAGCCGATGTGTGCTCATGGCTCAGGCCTCGCAACGACCGATTGGGCCAGACTCAGGCGCGGCACGTCATAGGCGTCGAGGACCTCCGCGATCTCGGCGCGCCGGGCGGCGATCGCAGAGTCGATTTCCGCCGCAAGCGCCGCGTCGCCCTTCCGCACGCCCATCGCGATCGGGAATGCGAGGTGGGCGCCGGCATCGGGCGGCATCGGCGTGACGCGAAGGGCGGCGGATTCACGCGATGCGAAATAACCCGCCACCGGCCCCCACACGAAGGCCACATCGACGTCGCCCTCCGCGACCGCCCGCATGATCGGCTCGAGCCGCGCCGCTCCCGATCCGTCGCCATAGACCATGAAGCCCCTGACGTTGCCGGTGAGGCCGCGGTGCGCGAGCGCATCCATCGGCGGCGTGTTGGCCCCATCCTCGCCGACGAGTTGCACGCCGATGCGCGCATGAGCGAGCCTCCCATCGTCGAACGAGGCGATGGCCGAAGCCGACGCAGGCTGCACGACCGCATAGGTCGACACGTAGTAAGGTTTCGTCGTACGGAGGCGATGGATCCCCGCCGGCACGCCCGCCACAACGTCACAGGTGCCGGCATCGAGCGTCTTGCGTACGAACCCGCGCCACTGCGGCGTCCAGGTATAGGTCAGGGCGGCGCCGAGCTCTTTGGCGACAATTGCCACGATGCGGTTTTCGAAGCCCTGACCCGCCGCGTTGGAGAACGGCAGATTGTCGGGATCCGCACAAACCCGCAGCGCTCGCACCTCCCCCGCGCCGGGGAGCGCGACCGCGACCAGGATCGCCAGCACGGCTCTAGCCCAGGGTAAAGACATAGAGCGTCCCTCCCTTGGTCGTGACGTCGGGCAGATCTTTCATCGCGTTGACGAAGCCGAGCGCCGCCGTCCCGTCGCGCTTGTCGAGATCACCGGCGACAATGGCGCCGGACCAGCCGCCCACGCCGGACAGGATGGCGACATATTGCTTTCCGTCGGAACCCTTCCAGGTGGTGGGCTGGCCGATGATCCCGGACGAGGTCTTGAAACGCCACAACAGTTTTCCGGTGGATGCATCGACGGCTTTGAACCAGCCTTCCATGGTGCCGTAGAACACGACATCTCCTGCCGTGGCCAGCGCCCCGCTCCAGACCGGAAATCGCTCGTTGATCGACCAGATCTTCCGGCTGTGGCCAATGTCCCAGGCCATGAACTCGCCGCGATGCCCGTCTCCGGGACCGGCTTTCATCTTGACGTCGGTGCCGACATACGGCGTGCCGGCGATGTAGCCGACCTCGACCTCGGTCAGGTCCATGCAGAGGTTGTTATGCGGCACATAGAGCAGCCCCGACTTGTGGGAGAATGACGACGGCTGCCAGTCCTTGGCGCCCGGCGCCGCCGGACAGATGTCGGTGATCGTCTTGCCTTGCTCGGGACGCTTGTCCTCATTGTAAATGAGCCGACCGCTCGCGAGATCGACGCCTTTGGTGGAGGTGATCGGCGCATAGGGCGCGGCCGATAGCACCTCGCCGTTGGTTCGGTCGAGCACGTACATGTAGCCGTTGCGGTCGGGATGGACGAGCGCCTTGCGCGGCTGGCCTTTCCACATGAGATCGACGAGCACGTTCTCATTGACCCCGTCGTAGTCGGAGACGTCGTGCGGGCTCCACTGGTAGAACCACCGCGCCGCGCCGGTATCGAGATCGCGCGCGAAAATGCCTGCGGTCCAGAGGTTGTCCCCGGGACGCAGCGACGAGTTCCAGGGGCCGGGATTGGACACACCGTAGTAGACGAGGTTGAGATCGGGATCGTACGAGACCCAGCCCCACACCGAGCCGCCGCCCTGGCGCCACATGTCGGCCGGCCACGTGGAGACGCCCAGGTCCTTGCCTTTGTATTGCGCGTAGAACGGCTTGAACTCGGATCCGATCAGAACGTCTTTGTCCGGTCCGGTGTTGGTGGCCTTCCAGACCACGCGGCCGGTTGCCTGGTCGAGCGCCGCGGCCCATCCACGCACACCCATCTCGCCGCCTGAGTTGCCGACGATTACCTTATCCTTGGCCGGCAGCGGCGCCATGGTGATCGTCTCACCCAGACGAATGTCACCCAGCTTGGTGCGCCACACCTGCTTGCCGGTCTCGGCGTCGACGGCCACCGTGTCGCCGTCGAGCGTATTGAAGAATACCTTGCCGTTCGCATACGCCGCGCCGCGATTGACGACATCGCAGCAGGCGACACCTTGTGAAGCGGGTTCGGGCGCTGGATCGAACGTCCACTTGAGCGGCGCGCCCGACTGGCTGAGATCGAGCGCGTAGAGCGTACAGCACGCTGTTCGTAGTGGCCGACCACGAGCGGCGCTGCTTCCTGCCCCCTGTTCACCCAGTCTTAAGGTCGCCTTCACCTTCTCGATGGGGCCGGTGTTCGCCCCCGGCATAGGCCATTCGGCCGGCGCATGCTGACCCCCTCACCCAAAATCCCGAGCCGCAGTCCGCTTCGCCACCAATGAGCAACGCGGAGATCGGCATCGCAAGACGGACAACGGACATCGACGCCTCCAGCCTCGGCGTACGTACAGCACATCCCGTTCGTAACGAAGGGTATCTCCCAGGGTTCCAGCCGATCCGTGATTTGTAAACTCGAGCGCGTAGATTCCGAAACGCTCACAGCCAGGCGTGGACTATCATCACACACGTCCGTCGCACTGGCGTCACGCCTCCCAAGCAGGCGTCAGGCGAAGCGGACCGAGTGCTCACCGAGTGGAACCGTAAGCAAGGAGACATGTCACCCGCACGCGACGCGACCCACGAGCTGGCGCCGACCGAACGCGGTTCTTGCCCACGTTGAGGCATTCGGGTGGGAACCTTTGTCGAAGCGGAGCATCAAATCACCAGGCACGCTCTTGTGCGGACGACTCCGGCTTTGAGGGGATGTGATGGCGCAACCGACCGACCGCATGCATTCGTCGGGCGAAGCCGACCTCGTGTGCAGGGCTATTGCGAAGGACGAGGCGGCAATCCGGACGATCATCGCCCGGCACAATCAGCGCCTGTTCCGCCTCGCCCGCGGCATCGTCCGCGACGATGGCGAGGCGGAGGATGTGCTGCAGGATGCCTACGTCAGCGCGTTCACCTCTCTCGCAACCTTTCGCGGTGACTCGACACTCGCCACTTGGTTGACGCGTATCGTAGTGAATGCAGCGCTGCAGCGCCTGCGGCGACGCACCGAGCGCCCGCTCGATCTCGCCGCTGACGTTTACGACAAGCCGGGCAATGTCGTCGCCTTCCCATTCACAAGTCCGCCACCCGACCCGGAGCGCATCGTGGCACACAAACAGATCGCAAAGCTTCTTGAGCAAGCCATCGACGGACTGCCTGATGATTTCCGCACGGTATTGGTCGCACGCGTCTTCGAGGATTTGAGCATCGAGGAGACTGCCGACTTGCTCGGGATCAGGCCGGAAACCGTCAAGACACGGCTATTCCGGGCACGGCGCCTGCTCAAGGAGGCGCTTGCCGAGCATGCCGACTCGATGTTTGCCGATGTTTTCCCGTTTGCGGGTGCGCGATGCGAGAGACTCGCCGACTCCGTGGTCGCTCGGCTGAAGGACATCGGCTGATTTCCAGGAACCTTTTGCACGAACCTCACATCAAACTCTCCGAAGACGACGGGCCGCCCGGCTCGAACCACAGGAGAGAAAGATGCGTCACATTCTTCTTGCCGCGACGTTGGCCCTGCTCACACCAACGATGGCGCAGACCTTGGCCGCGTCGCATACGCCCAACGACGATCACAATCACCCGACGGTCCAGACAACCGCCGCGGTGGACGGCGACAAGCTGCACGCGTTGGATTCGGCTCTGCGCGACTTGTGGATCGGCCATGTCTTCTGGGTTCGCAACGTCGTAA
The DNA here is from genome assembly GCA_017304275.1 of Hyphomicrobiales bacterium. Taxonomy (GTDB): domain Bacteria; phylum Pseudomonadota; class Alphaproteobacteria; order Rhizobiales; family Hyphomicrobiaceae; genus Hyphomicrobium_C. The sequence goes on from JAFKKW010000199.1 coordinate 16,569, forward strand.
CCGCACGTCTCGCCGGCGATGCGAATGCGGAAAGCACCGCGGAGCAACAAGTCGTCGCGAACGCCAAGGCCATCGCCGGCGCCTTCGAGCCATACTATGGCGCCGCGGCGAAGGAAAAGCTGTTCGGCCTACTGGCGGGGCACTACGGCGCTGTCAAAGACTACCTCGGCGCATCGGTCGCAAAGGACACATCCGGCCAGTCGGCGGCGACGGACAAGCTGCTCGCCAATGCAAAGGAGATCGCCGGCTTCCTTCACGCCGCCAATCCCAACCTGCCGTTCGACGCAGTGGAAGGGCTGCTTCAGGCCCATGGCGGCCACCACATCGCGCAGATCCAGGAGTTGCAGCGGAAGGATTTCGCTGCCGAGGCAAAGACGTGGGGCGACATGACCCAGCACATGTACGCGATAGCGGATGCGCTCGGTGCCGCGGTCGCCAAGCAGTTTCCCGACAAGTTTGCCGTTCGCTGAATCGCGGCCAACATACGACGGGCCGCGCGAGGCGCAACAGCGCCCCGCCAGCCAGCGCTCCTTTCACGCCGGGACCGGTATCATGAAATCGACCGATTACGCGCCGAGCATGCA
>JAFKKW010000051.1 GCA_017304275.1 Hyphomicrobiales bacterium
CGACATGACGGACGCCGCGACGGTGCTCGGCGCCATCAAGACGCGCATCGACATCCAGAAGGACTTCGCAAAGAGCCTGATGGATGCCATCGATACGGGTGTCGGTCAGCTCGTCGACGCGGACATGAACGAAGAGTCGACCAGGCTGCAGGCCCTGCAGGTCCGCTCGCAGCTCGGTGTCCAGGCGCTCAGCATGGCCAACCAGTCGGCACAGCTCATCCTCAGGCTGTTCCAGTAAGTCCTCGACACACTTCTCCGCTTCCAGGGAAAGTCGCGGCCCATCCGGGTCCGCGGCTTTCCCTTTTTTGATTCGCTGGCTGCGAGCAAGCGTCGGCCGGCCGCTTCTATGCCTCCGCAATCCCCACACAAGGTTCAAAAGAAACAATGTCGTACGAATCGGTGAAGGGGCACTGGAATGAGCAGTATCAACACCAACATCGCGGCGATGACCGCACTGCAAACCCTGGCCCATACCAACAAAGAGCTGTTGAGTACGCAGAACCGCGTCTCGACCGGCCTCAAGGTCAAAGACGCCTCGGACAACGCCGCGTACTGGTCCATCGCCACGACGATGCGAAGCGATCGTTCGGCGGTTTCGACCGTTGAGGACGCGCTGGGCCTTGGTGCTGCAACCATCGAGGTCGCCGTGACGGCGCTGAACAGCGCCATCGAGACCATCACCAAGATCCAATCCAAGCTGGTCGCGGCCCGCGCCCCGGGGCTGGACCGCTCGAAGATCCAGAGCGAAATCAAGGAGCTGCAGGCGGAGCTGCGGAATACCGCAGGCTCGGCCGTGTTCTCGGGCGAGAACTGGCTACAGGGCGATTCGGTGAACGGTCCCACGACGAAAACCATCGTGGCTTCGTTCTCCCGCGACAGCACTGGGGCCATCATGATCGGAACGATCGAGCTCAACGTCGGTCCGTCGGGCACCATGCTGTTCGATACCGGAAGCGGGACGGCGGCCGGCATCCTTGATTCGGCAAGCAGCTATACGATCGCGAGCGGCACGGTCAGCTACTCCATCGCCGGCCTTAGCGACGGTATCGACATCAGCGGCATCACGGACGATCCCGCGGACCTCGCCGGCCTTGTTGCGATGGTGGAGGGGGTGGACGCCGCCCTCAAGACCATGACGGACGCGGCGACGCTGCTCGGAGCCGCCAAGTCGCGGACCAGTCAGCAGAAGGATTTCGTCAACAAGCTCATGGATTCGATCGACGTCGGTATCGGCCAGCTCGTCGATGCGGACATGAACGCGGAATCAACCCGACTGCAGGCCCTGCAAGTCCGCCAGCAACTCGGCGTACAGGCGCTCGGCATCGCCAACCAGTCGGCGCAGATGATCCTGCGGCTGTTCCAGAGCTAAGCCGGTCGTCCGCATACGGGCTCAACGAAAGGCCACGGCAACCGTCGTGGCCTTTATCTTTTTGACGGTCGGGCCTTTCCGGCGTCGCTGCGGCAATACCCGCGCAAGCTTGCTTCCCCAAAATATCGTTCGGCTTCAATCCGTAAATGGGCGCAGGCGACTGGGTAGAGAATGCTCGGGCTCGAACAACTTGAGAAACTTTGGGGAAACCTGCTCGCGCTCGGGACGAAGCGGCTTGCCGCGCTGGGTCTCGTCGGGCTCGCGGTGTTCGCCTCGGTTGGGTTCGGCAGCTACTACCTCAGCCGCTCCGATTACGACACGCTCTATGCCGGCCTCAATGCGCAGGACGTCAGCCGAATCGGCGCGGTGCTCAGGGAATCCGGCATCGACTTCGACGTCAACGCGGAAGGAACCAAGGTCATGGTTCGCCGCGAGGAGACGGCGCAAGCCCGCATGTTGCTGGCCGAGAAGGGGCTGCCTTCGAGCTCCAACGCGGGCTACGAGCTGTTCGACAAGCTCGGCCCCATCGGCCTCACCTCCTTCATGCAGGAGGTCACGCGCGGGCGCGCCATCGAGGGAGAGCTTGCGCGCACGATCCAGTCGATGAGGGGCATCAAGGCGGCGCGCGTGCATATCGTGCTGCCTGAGACGGGCTCGTTCCGACGCGGACGGCAGCCGGCATCGGCATCGGTCGTCATCCGTACCGAGTCGGCGGCCAGCTCGTCGATGACGCAGGCCATCCGCCACCTCGTGTCGGCAGCCGTTCCGGGGCTCGATATCGACAACATCAGCATCTCCAACGCGGACGGCACCGTCCTGGCATCGGCAGGCGATGCCAGCTCGACGGCCGGCAGCCGGAAGCTCGATCTGGAGCGGACGGTCAGCAAGGACCTCACCGACAACGTGCGCAAGACGCTGGCGCCGTATCTCGGACTCGACAATTTCGAGGTGAATGTTGCGGCAAGCCTCAACATCGACAAGCGTCTCACCAACGAGACGACGTTCGATCCCGATTCCAAGGTCG